>JBANGF010000092.1:0-5750 GCA_037975655.1 Bacteroidota bacterium
TCATCACGACCTGTATGCAGAAGGGCATTATACTTGGCTAAATCCCCTATTTATTCGCGCGAAACGAGTAACTATTGGAAATTTTTTGTTTCAATTAATGCGTGAAAGGAGCTTGGCCAAAATGACTTGGCTAATTCCCGACACCTTTGATCAGGGGCAGTGTGAACTCAAGGTAATCCAACATATCGGGGCGTATTATGCCCAAAAAGTTGAGGTGAAAAATGCCTGCATCCATCCATTTGAAGGAGCCTATGACCTGATTTTCATCTCTTTGTCAGCCGAATGGATTCCAGAAAGAGATGTGAATCGGGTTGAGGAAGTATTGGCTAAATTTAACTTGCCCCAAGAAAAAATTCTTGATTGCCTCCAGGCAATGCATAAAAGATGGGAGTGCAAGGATGACGAAGTGTTGACGAAAGCAGATCGATTTTATTTTGAAGAATTGTATAAAGTAGTGCAATGAAAAGTTTGTCGAAAATTGGGGTAGGGCTATATCAAGGGGAAGAATCCGATGCAGGGGATCAAAAACTTTTTGAAGTCCTAGAATTTGCCTTGTTGAATGGCATCCATGTTTTTGATTGTGCCCCTTCCTATAGAAACCGTAGGTCTGAAATTGTCTTGGGAAGGCTAACCCATAAGTATCCTGATCAGGATTATTTTATTTCAACCAAAGGTGGGTTTGTTCCCTTTGATTTTTCGCAAGGAGAAGAAAAGGAAAACGCCTATGTTCAAGAGCTATTCGATAGAGGATGGGTGCGGCCATCGCTTTTTGACCAACAATATTTTCAAACCTTTGATCCTATTTTTTTGGAGCAAGCGCTTACCACTACCTTAGCTACCTTGTCCAGGGACTCCATAGAACTGTATTACCTACACAATCCTGAGTATTTCCTGGCAAAAGTGGGGAGAACTCGCTTTTTGGAGGTAATGAAGGAAGTATTGATTTGGATTAAGGATAAAATCAAAGCAGGCCAAATAAAGGCTTTTGGCATTTCTTCCTGGAATGGATTTTTTGAAGAAGAACAACAGGCTAGGCTGGACCTGATGGAATTGTATACTTTGGCTCAGAAAGTTGGTATTGAGACGTATTTCGACTACCTACAAGTGCCCTACAACTTTTCCCAGACGAAGGGATTGTTTTTTAAAGGGCAAAAGTTAGGAACTAGTCAAAAAAGTTTGTTTGGCGTGGCAGAGGAATTGAAGATTTCGATTCTAGGTAGTGCACCATTAGGACAAGGGAAATTGCCTAACTATGCCTATCCGGAAAAAGTGAAAAAGATTTTTTCAGGGATGTCTAGTGCTCAGATTAGCCTTTCCTTTGTTTTGTCTACGCCAGGAATTTCATCTGCCTTGATTGGCACTACTTCCTTGATTCATTTTAAGGAATTAGCTGCTGTTTATTTGGAAGAACGATTTGGTGATCGTTATTTTATAGAAACCCTAACCCAATGACCCTATGAATGTTGAAATGATCCATAGCACTCAGTTTATTGAAGAGGTAATTCAACACAATGTCAATAAAAATCTAATTCGCTATAATTTGTTCATGAAATCAATCATGGGTCAAAGCGAGTATTTATTAGAAAAAGAAATTGCTACCTCTGCCTATGAGCAAAGTAAACGTATTCCTATTGGGGCTTTGGCTGCGGTTTTTTCGGATCCCACTTTTTCCTATTGGATTTACCTTTCGAGTTGCATCAAAAAACGAATGGATAATGGGGAAGAAATCCCCAATTCCGATTTGCCCTATTTAGCAGGATTAAGTACTGCTCAATCGGGAAAAGGGTTGTTCTACCATCTGTTAGAGTTAAATAGGTTTCTAGCTGCCGCTTCATTTTTGGCTAGAATTGATCTAAAAGCTCAGGTAAATTTGTTAGAGAGGAGGTTTTACCTGCCCATTTTGGGAATTTATTTTCAGGGTTTTGGGGAGGATACAGCGGTAGAAGTAGACTTCAAGATGCAGGAGGATCGCGCTTTTTTGGCTATCGATGGCAGGGAATTTGGGGATTTTCACGAGGTGCTGTTTTTAGCAGAAAAAGGGGGTTTCACAGTTTCACAGCCCCAAGAGGGAGTGTTCATTCAAGCCTCAATTTTGGGTTCAAATGGGAAGATTATTCTAGATCGATTAGATCCGTTTTTGAGGTTGGGTTGGTCTACTTTATACAAAAACCCAGATGGTTCGGGTTACCTCTCCATCAGCTCCAAGGAGATGGAAGAAGAACTTCCGGTTGTTTTAAAAGCTTATAGGTTAATCCAAGACTATTGGCCCGAAATAGAGAGCCATATAGGGACCTCCATACGAACGATTCATTTGGTCAAATCTCCTTATGCGGACCGTCACATGTCTTGTACTTCCGAGCAATTTTTTGGTAGTATTTTGACTTCCACAGGGGATGAGTACCAGCTTGCTGAAGCGATTGTTCATGAATATTCCCACAATTTGTTGAACATGGTCATCCTTTCAGGAGAAATTTTCGAGGGTCAGGTTCCGAGGGAAGAAATCTACTATTCACCTTGGCGCGAGGATCCCAGGCCCATTGCTGGAGTCTTGCATGCTGTTTTTGTATTTGTGAATGTTTCCGAATTATTGGAACGAGTTTCCCAAGCTATTCCAGAGGTCTCCTACCTCAATGTAAGAAAACTCGACAATTTAATTCGTTTACGAACGGGACTAATGGTCTTGAAAGAGTTTCCATTTACAAAGCCATTTGCCGTAGCCTTGATTGCGGATTTGGAACAAAAAATAAGCCGATTGGAAGTACAGTACGCGGATTACGATTATTCCCATTCCCTAGCTCTTCAAAAAACCCACCTTGACAAATGGCTTAACGCCAACAAAAACCTAGGTATTCCGGAGTCGATTCGGGTGAAGTTAGTTGTCTAATTCTTTGACTCATCCGAGCAATCATTACAGTCACAAGCTCCATTATTTACTAAAGTTTTACGGACATTTTGTCCACTTTCACAGGTAAATAATTCCGCTTGTTTTGGAGAGGATTGTCTTTTCTCTGTTCTAGTTGGCGAGGGAACCTCTCTGTCCGTTCCTTTATCTGTTCCCTTGTCATTTTCGCTAGAGCTTGTTTCACTTTTTGATATAACAGTGGGTGTATTTTCAGGTTCAGTTGGCTCTGTTGTTGTTTGGAGGCCTGGATCTTCAGGTTTAGGTTTGTCTACAAAAGGTGGTTCTTGCTTATTCATTTGGTTATAAACAATCAGCGCTCCAACACCAATTAAAGCGAAAAAAAGTACGGAGATAATAATTTTTAATAGGAATGGTTTTTTTGGGGGATCTACTATAGGGAAATGAGCCTTTAACTCTTCTATATCCTTTGCATTGGTCCACTCGATACCCTCTCTGTACACTAAAGTATCCGCAGTTATTCTAGGCAAAAGCTCTTTCAGTGGAAAAGGCCCAACTGTTTTTCCATTTTCCGCATAGTAATAGAGCGTTTCAAAAGGGGCTTTTTCTAGATTAATGGCCATAATTTGTTTTTTATTCTAAAGGTTATGTAAGCGGATAATTGTTAGCTAGATGCTCTTTGCTATACCAAATTAATTTCTAATGCATCGAACGGAAGATCCATATCCTCTGGCTGAATTGAATAATTCTGCCGAGGTACCGTCAAAATCAACACTAACTGAACCAGTTCCACTAGTTTGACTAGTCCAATAACTACCAACATTTGGTCTTATAGCTCCGTCAGAGTATTCCCGATACCCTGCAGCAGGTAACTTTAGCGATGATGAAAATGCACCTGAAGAATTTCTTGCTGTCCAACTTTGGATTTCATTATTGAACTCTGTTTGGGTGGGTAAACGATATCCTGACGGGCAAGGATTATTCACCCCATTATTCCCTTGCCATAAGTTTGTGTTTTGAGGATTTCGCCAATCACCTGTTACACTTGAACCAAGAATAAATGCGGAATTGTTAGGTGTATCTGAACTGCTTAGAACTGTTGAAGTAGCAGAATTTCTACATTGATGCCCATCTGCTCTTCTGCCCCATTGGTACAATTCTCCAATAGATGAAGCATCGGTCGAACTAGTAGCTACCCTAGACGCTCCCAAGTTTCTATCCATCCAAGTTTTTCCTGTGGCAGCACTTGTCACTGGTACAATAGCAGCTTGAACACCACCACAAAATACAGTTCCCGATGGATAGGTAGAGGAGATGGAGGCAATTACAGTTCTTGTAAGGGTGCAAGCCCGTCCTCCAATACTCAATGCAAAACTAGCTGTACCACTACCTGAAGGAGTACCGGTAATGGTATAGGTTAATGAGCCGCTTCCATTTAGGAAAGAACCTGCCACTAAGGTGGCTGTTAATCCTGAAACACCAGTAGAGTTAACCGCCTGGCCAGTATATGTTCCTCCATTTCCTCCAGTGTAGGGAACCGAACTACTTACACCAACTGCCAAAGTGCCTTCCGTTAAAGATCCTGAAGATGTAGCAGAACTACAGTTTAAAGCGCTAATAGTGCCCGTATTTTGATTAATTACTCGTGTAAGTGTACAAGTACGACCTCCAATACTTAATGCGAAACTAGCTGTACCTGTCCCCGAAGGCGTTCCGGTAATTGTATATACTAGCTCACCACTACCATTGGCAAATACACCTCCGACTAAAGTTGCTGTCAAGCCAGTAATTCCTGTAGAATTTACAATTTGTCCGGAATAAACTCCCCCATTACCTCCAGAATATGGAACTGTACTACTTACACCTGAAGCGGCTGATCCAGCAATCAAGGTGCCTGAATTAGCTGCTGTACTACAGTTTAAAGAACTGATGCTTCCTACTAGTTGGCTCACCACTCTGGACAAATTGCAAGTGCGTCCTCCTATACTTAATGCAAAATTTGCTGTGCCACTTCCTGAAGGAGTTCCAGAAATAGTGTATTCTAGGGAACCAATGCCATTTGCAAAAGAACCAGGATTAACGGTAAGGGTAAGACCCGTAACACTCGTTGAGGTTGCCGTCAGGCCTGAATGAACACCACCATTTCCTCCAGTATAGGGGATTGCACCAGCTACCCCCGAAGCAGGCTGATTCGCATTCAATACCCCTGAAGTGGATGCAGCACTGCAGTTCAGCTCAGTAATACTGCCAGTTACCGAAGTGACTACCCTGGTTAAGCTACAAGTTTGCCCGCCAATGTTTAGCGCAAAATTCGCATTTCCCAGCGCGGAAGGGGTTCCTGTGATCGTATAGATTAAGGTACCGTTACCATTGGCAAAATTACCAGGAGCAAGTGTGGCGGTAAGACCTGTAACGCCGCTAGATGTTATGATTTGACCTTGATGCGCACTGCCGTTCCCTCCAGTATAGGGTACCACACTGGTCACGTTAGAGGCGGCTACGCCAACATTAAGGGCTCCGTTGTTGGTAGCACCTGCGCAATTCAACCCAGTAATCGTTCCTAATGCGTTTACTACTCTAGAAAAAGTGCAGGACTGGCCTGCAATGCTAATTGCAAAATTTGCGGTACCTTGACCCGAGGGAGTTCCTGTGATGGTATAAATTAATTTCCCCGATAGTGGAGAAAAATTCCCCTGCACTAAGGTCGCCGTCAATCCTGTCACTCCTGTGGAAGTGACTGATTGGCCCACATAACTCCCACCAGCGACAGTGGTATACGGTATTTCGCTAATTACCCCATTTGCTGGAATGCCTGCTACTAAGGTTCCTATAGTTAAAGCAGACGCACAGGCAAGATTGGATATCTGCTGGGGTACAAACTTTGCTTTTA
>JBANGF010000095.1:0-3005 GCA_037975655.1 Bacteroidota bacterium
AAATTTTTCTAATTTAGGTCCGTTATTATTCCCCTAATGTGCCCATGAAAAAAGAAGAGACGGTGGATTATCCCATCAAAAGTGCCTGGCATGCCATTTCGAGGATGTATAACCAACAGGCAGCAGAAGAGGGATTTACCACAGCAATCGGCTTTGTATTGATCAACATCAACTCCAAAGAAGGAACTCCGGCAACTAAAATTGCCCCTTTGATTGGTTTGGAGACCCGAAGCCTTACCCGCATGTTGAAGACCATGGAGGAGAAGGGCTTGATCTTTAAAAAAGCCGATCCGATCGATAAGCGTTCGGTACGCATTTTCCTAACCCCCGAAGGGAAACGGAAAAAAGAAATCTCCGTACAAAGTGTAAAGCGATTCAACGAGCAGGTACGTGAGGTACTCAGCGAAAAGGAGCTCGCCAGCTTTTTTGGGGTGATCAGCAAAATCCAAAAAGTAATCGATCAAATTCAAACTAAGGAAGGAGCGTCTTCCCAATCGAAACAAGAAACCCACAGCAATGCATTCTAACACAAACTACCATGAATAGAACCATTAAAAAAGTAGCCGTTTTGGGCTCGGGGGTAATGGGATCCAGAATTGCCTGTCACTTTGCCAACATTGGTGTGCAGGTGCTGCTTCTGGATATTGTTCCTTTTGAACTCAACGAAGAGGAGCAAAAGAAGGGCTTGACCAAAGAGTCTCCAGCTGTTCGCAACCGAATCGTGACGACAGCACTCCAAAACACATTGAAAGCAAACCCTTCTTCCATTTACGACAAGGCCTTTGCTTCCCGAATTACTACGGGCAACTTTGACGATGATCTTCCTAAAATCAAAGATTACGATTGGATCATCGAGGTGGTCGTCGAGCGCTTGGACATCAAGCAACAACTGTTTGAAAAAGTAGAAAAATACAGAAAACCAGGCACCCTAATCACCTCCAACACTTCGGGTATTCCGATGCATTTGATGTCTGAGGGCCGTTCGGAGGATTTCCAAGCCCATTTTGCTGGAACGCACTTTTTCAACCCTCCTCGCTACTTGAAGCTATTGGAAATCATCCCTGGTCCAAAAACCAAACCAGAACTGATTGACTTTTTGATGGGCTATGGAGACCGGTACCTAGGTAAGGAAACGGTACTCTGCAAGGACACTCCGGCCTTTATTGCCAACCGGATTGGGGTTTATGCTATCATTTCGGGAATGCATGCCATTGAAAAAATGGGATTTGGCGTTTCTGAAGTAGACAAACTTACCGGTCCAATGATCGGCAGAGCGAAGTCTGCGACTTTCCGTACCATGGATGTGGTCGGCCTAGACACCACAGTCAATGTATCCAATAACCTGTACAAGGCGCTTCCGAACGACGAATCCAGAGACAAGTTTGTCTTGCCCAAGATTGTGGAAGTGCTTTATAACAACAAATGGTTTGGGGACAAGACGGGTCAAGGGTACTTTAAAATGACCCGACACCCAGATGGTAGAAAGGAATTGCAGGAACTCGACCTGAAGACCTTTACCTACAAAGACGTTGAAAAACCAAAATTTAAAGCGCTCGAGGCAGCCAAGGAAGTAGAGGACTTGAAAAAACGCTTGCGCCTTTTGGTCAACTTTGAAGACCGAGCAGGTGAATTTTACCGCGCTTCTTTTTACGATTTGTTCAAGTATTGCTCCCATCGAATTCCAGAGATTTCCGACGAACTGTATCGCATAGATCAGGCCGTTTGTGCAGGCTTTGGATGGGAGCTTGGGCCATTCGAAACTTGGGATGCCCTAGGAGTAAAAGAAACTGTGGCCAAGATGGAAGCAGCTGGCGAAAAGGCGGCGGCTTGGGTGCACGAACTTCTTGCTGCGGGTCACGAATCCTTCTACAAGATTGTCAACGGCAAAAAAACCTACTACGATATCCCCTCCAAGTCTTACAAAGAGATTCCTGGATTGGAGGAGTTTGTGATCTTGGACACGCTTAAGTCTGCGGGTAAGAAAGTTTGGGGCAATGCCGGAGCCACCGTAGTGGATCTAGGAGATGAGGTTATTGGCCTAGAGTTTCACACGAAAATGAATGCCATGGGAGCCGAAGTCATTGAAGGCATCAACACGGCCATTGGTATGGCAGAAAAATCTTACAAAGGTCTAGTAATTGGCAACGAAGGGGGTAATTTCTCTGCAGGAGCCAACTTGGCCATGTTGTTCATGTTTGCCGGAGATCAGGAGTTTGACGAAATCAACTTGATGATCGCTCAGTTTCAAAACACCATGATGCGTGCGCGCTTCTCATCAGTACCTGTGGTAGTCGCTCCTCACAATATGGCCTTAGGCGGAGGATGTGAACTCTCGCTTCATGCCGACCACATTCAAGCACATGCCGAATTGTACATGGGTTTAGTGGAAGTAGGGGTAGGCCTAATCCCTGCTGGTGGTGGAACAAAAGAAATGACGCTACGTTTCTCCAACGGCATCATTGGAGGGGACGTGGAGTTTAACCAGTTGCAGGAATACTTCATGAACATTGCAACCGCCAAAGTTTCAACCTCTGCAGAAGAGGCGAGAGGCTTGGGCTACTTGCGTGCTAGTGACGGGATTTCTCTCAACCGGAAGCGGCAGTTGGCCGATGCCAAAGCCAAGGTAATATCCCTATCTGACTTGGGTTACACTCAGCCAATTCCACAGCGCAACATCAAGGTGCTGGGCAAAAGCGGCCTCGCGTATTTTGAGGCGGGAATCATGGGCATGATCTACGGGGGTTACATCTCTGAGCATGACGCTAAGATTGCTAAAAAACTGGCGAACGTGATGGCAGGAGGGGATCTATCCGCTCCGACCGAAGTGTCTGAACAGTATTTGTTGGATCTGGAACGAGAGGCCTTCTTGAGCTTAACGGGAGAGAAAAAGACCCTGGAGCGAATTCACAGCATTCTGTTTAAGGGGAAGCCATTGAGAAACTAATAAAAGTATCAAGTATCAAGTATCAAGTATCAAGTATCAAGTATCAAGTATCAAGTATCAA
>JBANGF010000149.1:0-5359 GCA_037975655.1 Bacteroidota bacterium
AAGCAAAAAGTCGGAAACAATTCCGACTTTTTTTTATTTCTAGCAAACCAGAAGGGTCCTTTTGGAGTTATGTAAGTATACTTCACGATTCCAAATGGATACAGCAACAGCAAAAAAGACAGGTAAAAAAGATTACCAAAAATTGATTTTAGAGGGTTTTGTTTCGCATATGCATGAGCATGGTAAAGAACCTGCTTCCATTTTCAAGTTTGCCAAAGATTTAAAAATCAAAGAAACCGAGTTTTACAATTATTACACCTCTTTTGAAGCCATAAAGTCGGCGATATGGGTAGCCTTATTTGAAGAAACCCATCGCCAATTGGAGGAGCAAGAGGTATACAAGGAATATGCAGTACGCGAAAAATTCCTTTCCTTCCTTTTTACCTGGGTTGAGGAACTCAAGAAAAACAGGTCCTATCTCTTGTCCCTCTACAAGGACAAGGCGACCACTTTTAAGAATTTGCCTGCCGATACCCGAGACTTCAAGGAACGGTTTACGGATTTTGCAGCCGAGTTAATCATGGAAGGCAAAGAAACGCAAGAAATTGCCACACGTCCTTTGATTACAGAGAAGTACGATGAGGCCTTGTGGCTGCAAGTAGCCTTTGTGTTTCGTTACTGGTTGGACGATAACAGCCCACGATTTGAAAAAACAGATGCTGCCATCGAGAAGTCAGTCAATTTTGCCTTCGACTTGATGGGGAAAAGTGCCTTAGACTCTTTTTTAGACTTAGCGAAGTTTCTATATCAAACCAAATAAGGAATGTCTGACAAGGTAAAAGAACAGGGATCTATTCCTGTTTCTAAAGTTCAGCGTGCGGCCAAATTTATTTCTACAGGAGCGAAGGTAGGGGGGAATTACGTCAAACATTACGCAAAGAAGATGGTCAATCCCTCACTCAATCGGGAGGAATTGCACCAAAATAATGCTTCGGATATCTACAACTCCCTGAGTGAACTCAAAGGTTCTGCGCTCAAGGTAGCTCAAATGATGTCCATGGATAAAAATCTACTTCCTCGGGCTTACCAAGATAAGTTTTCGATGGCGCAATATACCGCGCCTCCTTTGTCCTATCCCTTGGTAGTAAAGACTTTCCAAAAGTACTTTCAGAAAACTCCGGAGCAACTCTTTGACACCTTCAGCCGATCAGCCATCAATGCGGCTTCCATAGGACAGGTGCACCAAGCAACCCAAGGAGATAAGATCTTGGCTGTGAAAATTCAATACCCTGGAGTAGCAGACTCAGTAAGTTCGGACCTACGACTAGTACGGCCTTTTGCGCTGCGCTTACTCAACATGAATGAAAAGGAGCTAGACCACTACATGGGTGAGGTGGAAGAGCGCTTGTTAGAAGAAACGGATTACCAACTCGAAGTCACGCGTTCTCGAGAAATTTCAGAAGCCTGCATGCACATTCCGAACCTTCGCTTTCCACGCTATTACGATGAATACAGCGCGGAGCGGATCATAACCATGGATTGGATTGCAGGTAAGCACATCAAGGAGTGGATGGCGACCAAGCCAAGCCAAGAACTGAAAAATCAGGTGGGGCAAGCGCTATGGGATTTTTACCATCATCAAGTGCATAACTTGAAGCAGGTGCATGCGGATCCGCACCCAGGTAACTTTATCATTCAAGAAGATGGTACCTTAGGTATTATTGATTTTGGCTGCGTGAAAGTGATTCCAGAGGATTTTTACCAAGGATACTTCGCGCTGATCAAGCGGGAATTGGTGATGAATCCAGCCGAATTGGATCAAATCTTCTATGGGCTTGACTTCATCTCGGATAAGGATACCGAAGTGGAGAAAACGTATTTCAAGGGAGTATTTACTGAAATGATTTCCTTGCTTGGCAATCCCTTTCACGTAGATCGATTTGATTTTTCTGACGATGCCTATTTTGAACAAATCTTCTTGCTAGGGGATCGAATATCCAATGACAAAATGTTTAAAAGTTCAAGACAGGCCCGTGGTTCACGTCATGGACTGTACATTAATCGAACTTATTTTGGCTTATACAATTTACTCAATCAACTTGAAGCAACGGTGGACACCACCAAGCCCGATTGGTTGAACTAAAAAGAGGCTGTCGATTCGACAGCCTCTTTTGTTTTTAACACTTATTTTTTGGATTACTTCGAATAGGTCACTCGGTAAATGCAGTTGGCCACATCATCAGAGATCAGCAAACTTCCGTCTTTTAATTCCTGTACATCTACGGGTCTTCCCCATGCTTCTTGGCTTTCGGCATCTAGCCAACCCGTTACAAAAACTTCTTGGCCTGTCACTGTTCCAGTGGAATCCATTCGCGCCAACACCACCTCGTAACCTGATTTTTTACTTCGGTTCCAGCTACCATGCTTGGCAATGAATAGTTGCTGCTTGTAACTCGCTGGAAACTGATCGCCTTCGTAAAATCGAATTCCCAAAGGAGCGGTGTGGGCACCTAATTTGGCTGCTGGTGCGGCGTAAAATGAGGCTTCTTTGCCTTCTGCACCCACTTCAGGGTCTTGAATACTTCCAGCATGCCAGTACGGGTATCCAAAATGCTGACCAAGGCTAGTGGCTCTATTGAGTTCACAATCCGGAATATCGTCGCCAAGCATATCGCGTCCATTGTCGGTAAACCACAGTTCTTTGCTGACTGGGTGCCAATCCATACCTACCGAATTGCGTACTCCATGCGCATAGATTTCAGGTTTTGCACCTGGCTTGCTCACATCCAATCGGGTGATGCTTGCAAAAATTGGATCCTCGGACACACAGATATTGCAGGGTGCACCTACAGGAATATAGAGTAAGCCATCTGGACCAAAGGCGATAAATTTCCAACCGTGATGGGCTTCGTCGGGATAGCCCTCATAGACCACCTCGTAGGTTGGATTTGCTAGATTTTTCTCGATGTCTTTGAACCGTAGGATGCGGGACACTTCTGCCACATACAGGTCTCCATCCTTAATGGCTACTCCATTGGGCATGTTGAGATCATTGGCTAGGATGTATTTGTTGTCTGCCTTGCCATCGCCATTTTCATCCACGAGGGCATAGACATTATTTTCTTGCCGATTACCTACGTAGACAATCCCGCTTTCTGAAAGTGCCATGGACCGTGCATTCGGGACATCTGCGGCCCATACGTCGATGTTAAACCCTTCTGGGAGTTGGAGTTTGGCCAACTGCACATCTGCTTTGGCTTTCGCAATCGAGATTTTTGTGCCTACTGGTGTAGTAGAGGTGGCTGACTTTTCTTCGCTGCAAGCGAATAGGCTTAGGACAAGAAGAACAGCGAGGGCTGGTAACAAACGAAGGGTTCGAATCATGGGCTTGAATTTTGGGTAAATTTAACCGAATAGTTCTGAGAATGATTCAGATTAGACTGGAGTATTGGTTATTTTTGCGGCATGTTATCCATTAGTAACCTCTCTTATTTTATTGGCGGCCGTGCGCTGTACGAGAATGCCAACTTACACATCAAGCCCAAAGATAAAATTGGCCTAGTAGGTCAGAACGGTACGGGTAAATCTACCTTGCTGAAAATCATTTACGGGGATTACCTACCTACTACGGGAGAGGTGCAGAAGGCGAAGGATTGTACCATTGGATTTTTGAATCAGGACTTGCTTTCCTACCAGTCGGATGACGCTATCTTAGATGTGGCTTTGGCTGCATTTAAGGAGACTTTGGCGATTCAAGATGAAATTGATCAGGTTCTTAAATTGATGGAAACAGACTATTCAGAGGAGGTGATCAACCGACTAGCCCATCTTCAAGATCGATTTGAATCCAATGAAGGATATACCATCAAAGCCAAAGCCGAGGAGGTATTGGAGGGGATTGGATTTCAAACTAGCGACTTACAAAAGCCTTTACGGCAGTTTTCTGGGGGTTGGCGAATGCGCGTGATGCTCGCCAAATTGCTTTTGGAAAAGCCCGCCTTGCTGATGCTGGATGAACCAACCAACCACCTGGATCTCCCTTCAATCCAATGGGTAGAGAATTACTTGAAAAATTACGAAGGTGCGGTAGTGGTAGTTTCCCACGACCAGACTTTCTTAGACAACTGTATTAGCACTACGGTAGAGGTGGCCAACCAGACCTTGACTTCCTATCCAGGTAATTATTCTTTTTACAAGGAGGAGAAAAAGTTACGAATGGAGTTGCAGCAGAATGCCTACGAAAATCAGCAGCAGCAAATCAAACAAACTGAACGATTTATTGAGCGCTTTCGTGCAAAAGCGACCAAATCCAATCAAGTCCAATCCCGAATTAAGGCCTTGGATCGTATGGAGCGTGTGCATGAGGTGGTGAATGACGAGGCTTTCGTGAACTTTAAGTTTAAGTTTTCACAAAAATCAGGTCGCGATGTGGTGATCTTGGATGAGGTATCCAAGGCTTATGGGGACTTAACGATTTTGAAGAATACCACTGCTCGCATTGAGCGAGGAGATAAAATTGCGCTGATTGGTGCCAACGGAAAAGGAAAATCCACCTTGCTTCGAATCATTGCAGGAACAGAGGCAATTGCTGGAAAGCGTGCAGAAGGACACAATGTAATCAAGTCCTTTTTTGCCCAGCACCAATTGGAGGCTTTGACGCTGGACAATGAGATCATTCAAGAAATGTCTCAGGCAGGAAGTGGGAAAACTGAAATGGAGCTTAGTGGCGTGTTGGGATGTTTCCTTTTTTCCAACGAAGAGGTATACAAAAAAATCAAGGTGTTGTCAGGAGGGGAGAAGTCTCGTGTGGCTTTGGCCAAAACGCTAATTTCTGAAGCGAATTTCTTGTTGTTGGATGAACCGACCAACCACTTGGATTTTCAATCGGTAAATATTTTAATTCAGGCCTTGCAGCAGTACGAGGGCACCTTTATCACTGTTTCGCACGATCGCCACTTTATCAAGGGGGTAGCCAACAAAATTTGGTACATTGAGCAACATGAAATCAAGGAGTACCCAGGTACTTATGAAGAATATGAGTTTTGGAGAAGCCAGCAGGTAGAACTGGCGGCTGCTGCACCCGTTCAAAAGCCAGTCAAGGCAGCAGTGATGATTCCATCAAAAAGCAAAGAAGATACCCAGCAAGCCAAAAAAGAATTGAAAAAACTGGAGGATCAGTTGCAGGGTATCGAGAATGAAATCCATCAATTGGAGGTTCAAAAGCAGGATTTGGAAGCCAAATTAGCGGAGCCTTCCTTGTACTTAGATGAGGTGGAAGCTCAGAAAATACAGACCAGCTACCAGCAAGTTCAGGCATCACTCGAAAAAGTAAACACCACCTGGGAGCAGTTGGTGGATCAAATCTCCTCCCTTCAACAGCAAGTGGCTCAGGTATAAAAATATGTCTATGAAAACTCAG
>JBANGF010000215.1:0-6917 GCA_037975655.1 Bacteroidota bacterium
CATTCGGGTCCAGGGTAGCCACTAAGATATCCTTGGCAGAAAAGCGTGTACCCAACTGACTCAAATCCGGGCCAATAGCTCCTCCAGCCCCTTGCATGGTATGGCAGGATTGGCAAAGGCTGGCAGCATACATCGCTTTGCCTTTTACCAAGTCTCGGCCTACTAGATTGGCTATCAAAGGCTCTGCTTCCTCTACCGTCCAGCGTCTTCCAGGACCTTCTGGCTGAATTCCCGAATTCACAATATCGTTTCCACTTTCAGTAAGCAATTTACCCCCCGACAGCTCGTCGTACTTTTCAAAGTCTGCCTTATCCACAGAGGCCAGGGCCATTTTTCGAGCACGATCCAGGAAGCCCACATAACTTCTTCCTCCTTTGTAGGCAGTCAGTGCATTTTTGATCCATCCAAAATATTCTTCTCGCTGGGCTGCAGTCCAGCCTTTATCTGCGCCACCCAAAACGGTAGCATAGAAGGTGGCCTGCGCTGGAGGTACATTAGCCAGCATGTTGGCGATATCCAAGCCGTATTGTGGATTTCGGAAAATCAAATCGGAAGAAGCTGTAAATGTCTTTTGGTAGTTGGGGTCGTCTTTGGCATTCTTGAGCAAAGCAAGAGTCTTCCCTACCGCCGAAGGTGCATCTAAGTGCACGAGCAAGATGGAAAGGGATCGGTTGAGCAGGTTGTCATCCGCAGGGTAATGGGGATCTAAATAGGCAATCAATTGGGCTTTGCCAGCCGAAGCTCCTTGATCGTAGCGCGCCAGGATGACTTCAATGGTTCGAAGAATATTTTGCTTGTCCGTCGCTGAAAGTGTAGCATAATCCACCTGCATCAGACTTGTCAGCATCCCGGCTGCATCTGCATTCGTGCCCTGGTGTGCCAAGGCTAAGATGGCTTGAATTTTCGAGGTAGGATTGGTTTCCGATAGGGCTTTTGCCTTCCAACTGGCTACAGGCTGATGTTCTACGGCCACACGGGCAGCATACTGCACAAATCGATCGGGATGATTCAGGTTTCTCCATGCTTTCTCCAGTCCCGCTGCAGAAGCGCCTTTGGCATGGAATTGCTCCAATTCCCTTCTCAACTTCGCCTCTTGAGGTAGATCCGATTCCTTGAGCGGAGTATGGGTATCCAATTCTCCTTTATAGTATACACGGTAGAGGTCCGATTCCAATCTTCTACCTCCCGTAGCAAAATACAGGGCGCCATCCGGTCCAATCGTACCATCCGTAAGCGGTAGTGGCGCCCCTGAGATAAATTCTTCCGCAGAGGCCTCATAAGTCGCTCCTTTTGGAGTCAAATGGATGGCATAGATGATTCCAAAACTCCAATCAAATGCATACAAGGCCTTCTTGTATTTACTCGGAAAATTGGCCTTGGCGCCAAACATGACATTGGTTGGGGAACCCTGACCAATATTGAGTGTAGCCGGAAGATTGTCTGGATAGTTGGGTGACCATTTGGAGTTACCGGTTCGCCATCCGTACTCAGATCCACTGGTCAGGTGAGCAATTCGGGTAGGTCGGTACCATGGCATACCAAAATCCCATTCCATATCCGAATCGTATCCGAAAATATCCCCTACTTCATTGTAGTCAAAGTCAAAGGTGTTTCGGTAGCCCGCAGAAATCAACTCCCAATCTTTTCCTTCAGGGTCGATTCGTGCTAGCCAACCCCCTGGCGCTTTGCGGTCATTCGCATGTCCTCTTGGATCCTTAATCAAAGGAAATAGATTGTCCTCCTGCCATACCCTAGGCAATCGGTAATGATTCATTTCGGGTACATCCACATGGTTCCCGGCAATAAGGTAAATCCCCTTTCCATCAGGGGTAAGCTTCAAGGAATGGGGTCCATGTTCCCCTTGTTCTCCCTTGAGTTCTTTGAGTTGGGTAATGGTCTCAAATTGATCATTCCCATCCAAATCCTGGATTCGGTAGAGCCCGGTAGGTAATCCGAATTTTTCATTAGGATCATTATTCACGACCACATACAGGGAGTTGAAGGCATAGAGTAAGCCTTGGGCATAACCCATGCCCACCAGGGTGTCGGCTACATTGCCAATCTGAAGCTGCTCCACCTTTGGCTTTACCGTGGAATCCGATCCAATGGGAGGCAGTTCCAAGCGGTACAAAAATCCATACTGATCGGAAGTGATCATGCGCCCCTTGTCATCAAAGGTCATGGCTACCCAGGATCCCTGCTCATTTTCTCCGGGGCTGTAGAGCAATTCGGCTACAAATCCATCCGGAAGTTTAAGTTTATCGAGTTTGGGATTACCGGTGAGTTCACGCTCTCCTTCCTTTTGGTTACAACCAAATCCAAAAAGGAGAATTACGCTCAGGAAACAAAGAAAACGAAGGTGAAGTTGATGAACCATAGATTTTGGGTGTATTGCTAGGCGAAATTTCTAGATCGCTGAATCAAGATGAGAAAAATTTTAGGAGTTTAAAAGTAGTTTTTGTAAGATTTTTATTTGGTCAATTGGCCTGATGGGTATCTGAATTTTTTGCAAAATTGGTAAAAAAGGCATTGACAATAGAAATCATTCTGCTTAGTATTAAGTAAAATATCAAGCCCAGAATGATCCGAACGCGCTCCCTCATCTCTCTTCTAATTTTCCTATTTGCCTCATTCCTACTTTTTAGTTGTAATTCAGGACCTACCTTAGAACTACGAAAGGGTACTCGAATTGCCCTTGTAGGCAATAACTTGGGTTCTCGCATGATGGAATTCGGTGGGCTGGAAACAGAACTGCACCTCCGATACCCCGACAGCACCCTCTTCATCCGCAACCTTTGCGATCCAGGTGATACCCCTGGATTTCGACCTCGCTCAGGCACCAACGATCCCTGGGCTTTTCCTGGAGCCGAACAATTTCAAGACGAATACGCTACACCCTCCGGCTCAGAGGGTTTTTTAGAAAAACCGGATCAGTGGCTGACTCGATTGAAAGCAGATGTGGTCATCGGTTTTTTTGGATTCAATGAATCTTTTCAGGGTGAAGCCAAACTTCAAAATTTCAAAGACGAACTAGAAGCCTGGATCCTCCATTCCAAATCCCAGCACTACAACGGAAAAGGGGCTCCACAACTTGCCCTTGTGTCTCCCATTGCATTTGAAGACTTATCCGAAATCAAGGATGTCCCGAATGGGAAACTGGAAAACGAAAACTTACAGCGCTACACGAAAGCCATGGAGGAGGTAGCCCAAAAGCACCAAATCGTCTTTGTGGATGCATTTACCCCGAGTAAAAGTTGGTACCAAGCTAGCGTTGAGCCGCTCACTATCGATGGCAGCCAACTTACTGAGGAGGGCTATGAAAAGTTTTCGGCACTTCTCGCAGACAAAATTTTTGGGAAAGCCTCAACCAAAGCAGAAGCCAACAAAGAGTTGATCGAACAAGCTGTGTTGGAGAAAAACTGGTTTTGGCACAACGACTACAAAATCCCCAATGGAGTGCATGTGTTTGGTAGACGCTACGATCCTTTTGGGCCAGATAACTACCCCTTTGAACTCGAGAAAATCCGCCAGCTCACAGCGATCCGAGACACAGCAATCTGGGAGGCAAATGTCGGAAAAATAAAAGACCTCAAGGCAGCCGATGCCTTGACACGCTCCTTGCCCGAAGTGGAGACCAATTACAACCCCGAGGCCAATGGCAGCTTAAACTATTTGTATGGAGAAGATGCCCTCAAGTCCATGAAGGTACCTGAAGGCTACAAAATCGAACTTTTTGCCTCTGAAAAAGAGTTTCCTGACCTCGCCAACCCCGTGCAACTCTCCTTTGACAACAAGGGTAGACTATGGGTGGCGACCATGCCGAGCTACCCGCATTACAAGCCCGGAGATCCACGCCCTTCAGACAAACTACTCATCTTGGAAGATACTAATGGAGATGGGAAGGCCGATAAGCAAACCGTCTTTGCGGACAACCTCCACATCCCTGTAGGCTTTGAAATCGCTGCAGAAGGGGTGTATGTCTCTCAAGGCACCAATTTAATTTTGCTTGAAGATACCAATGGGGACGACAAAGCTGACAAGAAAACCGTCCTGCTTTCCGGATTTGACGATCACGATACCCACCATGCCATCTCTGCCTTTGCCGCAGACGAAAGTGGGGCGATCTACATGGCGGAAGGGGTGTTTTTACATACCAATGTGGAAACCTCTTATGGTCCCGTTCGTGCTACCAATGGGGGATTTTACCGGTACGAACCCAAGCGGCACAAGTTGGAGCGAGTCAATCAAGTCAGCATTCCCAACCCTTGGGGCATCGCCTTTGATCACTGGGGACAAAACTTCTATGCAGAAACTTCCGGCCCCAATGTCAACTGGATGCTTCCTGGCTCCACGCTACCTCGCTATGGAAATGGAAACTTCAAAGGTCCCAACCTCATTGAGAAAGACCACATGGTTCGCCCTACCTCTGGCATGGAATTTATCTCCAGTCGCCATTTTCCAGAGGAGGTTCAAGGAGATTTGATCATCAACAATACCATCGGATTTTTGGGTACCAAGCAGCACCAAATGCTAGATGATACCGTGGGATTCACAAGCAAGTGGCGGCAAGATTTGGTCGTTTCCTCAGATCGAAATTTTAGACCTGTAGACATGGAAACTGCCCCAGATGGTTCCCTCTACATTGTGGATTGGCACAACATATTAATAGGACACATGCAACACAATGCACGAGATCCCTTGCGAGACCATGTGCATGGACGCATTTACCGATTGACCTATCCGTCTAGGCCCCTAGTTACGCCGGCTAAAATCCATGGGGAATCCATCCCTGTCCTACTTGAAAACCTGAAACTTCCCGAATACCGAAGCCGCTACCGTACCCGGCGCGAACTGAGAGGAAGAGATGCGACAGCGGTGACTACGGCTATTGAGAAATGGTTGAAAACCTTGGATAAAAAGGATCCAAACTACGAGCACCAGCGCTTGGAAGCCCTTTGGGTTACCTGGGGAGCCAATCGCGTGAATGCTACCCTGCTGAAAGAATTGCTTGCATCTACCAATTACAAGGTACGCGCAGCTGCCACCCGAGTACTGCGCTATTCAGGCCACCAGATTCCTGATCAAGCTCAATTGCTAACGAAGGCTGTCCAAGATTCCCATGGACGCGTCCGGTTGGAAGGTATTGCCGCTGCTTCCTGGCTTCCACCTGCACAAGGGATACCGATTCTTGCCCAGGCTCAAAAGCAAGCCAAGGATGCCACCTGGATTCCAGGCACTTTGGAAACAGCCATCGCCCACCTCATCGGGCTCTCCGTAGCCCAGAAAAAGGAGGAAGACATCAAATCCTCTCTGTCTGGATCGGACCGAGAACTCTTTGTGCTTGGAAAGGAAATCTATGCGCGGGAAGGATTGTGTAGCACCTGCCATCAACCCGATGGAGGAGGCTTGACTGCCTCGGAATTTCCTCCACTACGAGGCACTCCTTGGGTTACTGAAAGCCCAGAACGACTCATTAAATTGGTGCTCAAAGGCCTAATGGGGCCCATGGAAGTGGCAGGAAAGAGTTATTCGGGGCAGGTTCCCATGACACCGCACGAAGGCATGCTCAACGATACCGAAGTGGCGGCTGTACTTACCTATGTGCGCAATTCTTTTGGCAACAAAGCATCGCCCATCTCTCCTGATTTGGTGAAAATAGTGCGGGAAGAAGTCAAGGGAAAACAAGGATTTTGGAGCCCTCAAGAATTATTGAAAGCACATCCACTAGAGAAAAACTAGGCACAAAAGCCTAGTTTTTCTATTCCACTTTTTGAACAGGGTACCAAGTGCTTACCCCATTCTCATTGATGGCTTCAATGGTGAAGTAGTAAGGCTTGGTACGGTCTAGGCTTTTGAGCCAGTATTCATTGTTGCCTAAGACCATGATGGAGGTGTACAACTTGTCCGGTGCAGTACCATAATAGATGTTGTAGGCATAGGCATCAGAAGAGGGAGCCCATTTGATGAAGGCACTGCGCTTGTCCTTTTCGGTACGGAAGACCATAAACTGGGAAACCTGCTTGGGAACTGTTCCTCCTGCATTTCCAAAAACCCGGAACCCAGAGAGCGCAAATTTGCCGGTAGGCATCCACACGTTGACTAACTTGAGGAAACGGGTTTTTACTGGCTGCTTCAGTTCCACGTACTCGTGCGGAATGTCCGTGGTGTTTTTGCTTTTGTCTACCAAGGCCTCCCACTTTTTCCCATCCAAAGAATGGTAGAGTAAGTATTGATGGTACTGATCGGTTCGCTTGCCCAGACGATCCTGATCCACATCCTGATCCGCATAGTTGATCTGCACTGCATGGACCGTGCTCAATTGGCCTAGGTCAGTTTGAATCCACTCTCCCTTGGCTCCCGATTGCGCACTCCAGTAGGTTTTGAGGTCCTCATCATTGGCTTTGTTGGCCGAAAATCCCCCCAAGGTGGAGGACACCTGCAGGGGCTTGTCGTAGTTGAGCAGCATCCAGCCCGTAAACTTGCCTGCCTTTTCAGTATTGGGTAGGTAATGTGGATAGTCCCCAAATGCGGTACTGGACCACATCACATCGTCTTTGTCAAAGCCTGCTGGCCAGATGCCTAGGCGACGCTCAAAGGTATTTTTGACCGAAATCATGATCGTGCTAATGTGCCAATACTTGCCTTGATTGTCCTGAAAAGTGCTGCCGTGACCCGCCCCTCGAGCAAAGCCACCGAGTTTGATACTTAAGGGATCAGATTGAGGAGTAAAAGGTCCCAGAGGCGTTGGCCCTACCACTACTCCATCTGCATAGCCGGAGAATTCCGTGCCTGGTGCACCGTATTGCAAGTAATATTTGCCATTGTGTTTGGTCACGTGCGCACCCTCCATAAAGGGATCCAGGAAGGTATTGTCCATGTGCTCCCCAAAGCGCTGCCAGCCATACTTGTCTGGTTCT
>JBANGF010000226.1:0-7147 GCA_037975655.1 Bacteroidota bacterium
GGCTTTCAGGTTGGTTCCCTCTGTGAATTTGTCCTTGTTGGTGAAGGCCTTTACCATCGTGTCCTGCAGGAGGTCGTTGGCATCGTCTACATCGCGGGTAAGCTTCATGGCAAATGGCTTCAAGGAACTAGAAAGCTTTTGTAAGGAGTAGCTAAATTCTAGGGTTGTCATACTGATGGCGTTTTGTTTAATCAAATCTAGTAACGATTAAACAAAATCCAACTATTTTGTGGAATTAATTTTAAAAAAGATTAAACAGAAAAATTGTGTAGGGTTCGAAAAGGCAAAAAAACAGCCTTATTTCATCAAAAAGGCCGTTTTTTTCAAAAACAAGTTTGTTTAAGTCTTAAACAATTTTGTTTAACTATTTCTCTTGAAATACCGGATCGAGTTCTTCCAACAAGTCCTTGATGTCTCGGATGTAACTCATCTGGCTTACGTTAGCTGGGAAGTTGAGATCTTGACCCAGCACTTGATAGCCCGTCACTAAGATTTGTGCGTTTCCAAATCGATCAGAAAGGGCATTGATGTATTCTTGCACATACTCCGAGGAAGGTGAGGTGGTAATCACAGTCAAAAGGTACTCCGGCTGGTGTAGCTTGTACACGGATAGCAGGTCGTCATTTGGTGTACTTTGTCCTAAATAGATGACTTTATGGCCTTTGGATTTGATCAAGTAGCTCGCAAAAAGAATAGAAATCTCGTGCAGTTCCCCTTCAGGTAAAAAAAGCAAGAACTTTTTGCCTCCCAGCTGTGGGATCTGTCCATCTATGGCTACAATTAATTTTTGACGTACTAGATTGGAGATAAAATGCTCTTGCGCGGGATTGATGGCTCCTGTCTGCCAGAGCACGCCTATTTTGGACATGAAAGGATAGATGATATTGAGCATGGTTTGCTCAAAACCAAGTTTAATGATGTTGGTGCTCAAAATTTTATCAAAACGCTCCTCATCCATCTCAATCATACAAATCGTCAAGGCATGAATCTGATCATCATGAGTTAGGGAACGATCAGTGAGCTTCATGACTTCCTCACGCAACTCGTTTGGAGCCATGGAGGCAATTTTGCTGATTTTGACCCCATTGTCATTGAGCAAGGCCACGTTTAAGATCAGCTTCAAGTCGTCGTCGTCGTAATACCGAATGTTGGTATCCGTACGCTTGGGCTGCAGCAAGTTGTACCGCTGCTCCCATATCCGGAGCGTATGGGCCTTGATGCCTGACAATTGTTCGAGGTCTTTTATAGAATACGTGCTCACTGCTCCTCCTTGTTAAAGAATTCTTTGGGGACTAGAAATAGACCAAAAGAAACTGCATCTTCCTTTTGGTTGGTTTTATGATGTGCTTGATGTGCTTTGTAGATTCCCTTCAAAATAGGATGCTTGGGCTTGCTAAACCACCGTAACCGGCGGTGAACGAGCACGTCATGCAGTACAAAATAGAGCATGCCGTACAAGCTTATCCCTATACCCATCCAAAATCGGTAGTCCAATTGCTCCACTCCGAAAAAGATCAACACCATTGCGATGCTTCCAAACAGCAGGGAAAACAGGTCGTTCCATTCAAAAAAAGAATGGGAAGGCTGGTGATGAGTCTTATGAATCATCCAAAGAGGACCATGCATCAAATACTTATGAATAAACCAGCCAGAGAGTTCCATGGCGGCAAATCCAAGAGCGATATAGACGATAGACATCAACATGACTAAATAAACACGGGGAGCGACTAAATTGTTATGGATTAGTTAGTTTAGGAAATAGCCGTAAAATTTAAAAGTGTAAAAAAGAGAATCCAAGTTATCAAAAGCCAAGTCGCCAAAGGATTGTATTTTTCAAATTTGGCCTTTCTCCAGATGAGCTGAATCAGAAAGGACACTCCAAACCAGCCCAGGTAATTGCTGACTGGAATGATGTCCCACTTCCAAGCCCAAAAATTGAGGGATACGGCCACAGGCTCCAAGATGTAATCCAAAGCGGTCATGGCTGAAGCACCTAAAAATGCTGCATACCAATCGTTGGGAATCTTATGGAATACCGATCCTGTCAAGTAGCTGAGCACAAACCAGTTGACCCCAATTACCAAAGGGACTTCCCACAGCATCACACCCAAAGTAGGGCCATACACGTAGTCCCCATACAAATAGCCGGTATGCACCCCGATCAATTCAGATCCAAAACCAATCCAAAACGCTGCTGCTCCAAAAATGGGAAAGGAATCCGTCCACCCTCGGTGATAAAACAAAATAAGCCCCATGGTGGCTAGTAAATGGAAAGGTGTCAAAGCTAAAAATAGGTCTCGGTACTCGGGAAGGCTGAGACCAATGGCGCCGACTACATGGAAGGCAACCAAGATTACTTTACCTATCCCCACACGTGACCAGCTATTGTTTACTTCAGAAGAATCGATTTTATGCATAGTTCGGAGGCCTTGAGGGGATTCCATTCGGGATTTCTAACTTTGTGTGTAAGAAATTGTTCTACACAAAAGTAATAAAACCCAAGACCAGAGCCATGATCCTCTACAATATTACCTTTACCTTGAGCCCAGCTATCGAGGAGGACTTCATCTCTTGGATGAAATCCACCCATATCCCTGAGGTCTTGGCCACAGGGATCTTCCATCACCATGTCTTCTATCGCTTGATCCACCATTCCGAGGATGGCTCGGTCAACTATTGCATCCAATACTTTACCGAGTCCATGGATCGCATGCTACAATACGAACGTGAGCATGCCCCCGCTTTGCGCGGAAAAACACAAGAAAGATATCAGGATCAAGCGATTGCTTTTCGTACCTTGTTGGAAACGATCTAAGCCATGTCCAACGCAATCAAACTTATCGTCAGCCTATTGCTTCCCCAAATCGCTGGAGGGTTAGGCGCATTTTTTACCTTGAGCTCCGTCCAAACTTGGTACCTCACGCTCAATAAACCTTCTTGGAATCCTCCGAGTTGGCTTTTCGGTCCAGTATGGACCACACTCTATGTGCTGATGGGCATTGCCTGTTTTCTGATTTGGAAAAGTAATCATCCGCTCAAAAAGCAAACGCTCATCTTGTACTTTGTGCAACTCTTCCTCAACTTTCTTTGGTCACCTGCATTTTTTGGTGCCCAAAATCCAATTTTAGGCTTAATGGTAATCCTTCCCTTGTGGGGCTGTATCCTTGCTTGCATTTTGAAGTTTCGCCAAATCAATTCTTGGGCTGCCGCTTTGTTGATTCCCTACCTGCTTTGGGTAAGTTTCGCGACGGTATTGAACGCGACTATCTTGTCTCTCAACCCATAAAAAAAGCCAGTCAGCAATCCTGACTGGCTTAATTGAGTATTTATCTTATTACTCCTTTACCGAAGTGGTCACCTTAGGTGCTTCCTTGGTCCACTGACTGGCATCCAGTTTACGTGGTGTAGGCAGGATTTCGTCTAAGGTTCCTCCATCATACACGCGACCATCTTTCACCACGTGGGTGATGGTGTTTGTATTTCGGATGTTCTCCAATGGATTTTTGTCTAGAATCACCAAGTCGGCCAATTTGCCCGCCTCAATGCTTCCTAGCTCCTTATCCAAACCAAGTGCTTCTGCACCCAAGATGGTTGCTACTTTCAAGGCATCTAGGTTCTTCATGTCTCCACTTGCGATGGACCAAAGTTCCCAGTGGTAGCCTAATCCTTGAAGCTGCCCATGTGATCCTACGCCGGCAATACCTCCTTGCGTGATGATGGAATTTACGCCTTGGGCATGCTTTTGGAAAACGTGGTCTTCTGGAGCAAACCAGCCACCAAGTCCACCTACTCGTCTACGCGCCTTCTCATTGAGTTCGTTGTAAGGAGTAAAATGGTTAAGCTTTGGATCGTGAAGTGGGCTTTCTGTGGTGTAGTAAAAGTTTTCTGCCCATGGGCCTCCATAAGCCACTAAGAGTGTAGGCGTGTAGGCCATCTTGCTCTTGGCTATTGTCTGGGTCACGTCCTTGTACAATGGAAACACGGGAATGGAGTGTTCATGACCCGGATACCCATCAAAAAGCTGTGTGATGTTGAGTTTGTAGTCCAAGCCTCCCTCAGTAGTAGGCATCAATTTCTGCTCCTTCGCAGCCATGATTACCCACTGACGGTGTTGTCTATTACCCACCAAATACATTTTGATGTATTGCGTATTGTAGTACTTGCTGTATTGCTTGAGCACACTCTTGGTTTGTTCCAATGACTTCAGGTTGTACATCCAATAGCCCACACCAGGACCCGTAGAATACACGCGTGGTCCAGGAATCATGCCGGCATCCACCATGTCTCCATAGGTTAGTACGTCGGTGGTGGCGGTCTGTGGGTCACGGGTAGTAGTTACTCCATAAGCCAGATTGGCAGCATAGATCCAAACTGAGTTTTTGTGCAATCCCCAAGTTGGCCACATGTGCGCATGGGTATCAATAAATCCAGGGGTGATGGTTTTGCCAGAGGCATCGATCACTTTCGCTCCTGCAGCATCCAGAGTTCCCGTTTTACCCACCGCTTTGATACGGTTGTTTTCGATGAGGATGTCTCCTTGTTCGATGACCTCGTCGCCTTTCATCGTCACGATGCGTGCATTTTGAAGTAAGATGCTTCCTTTCGGCGTATCCTTGGCAAAGAAAACCTTTACTTGATGTTCCGTTGGGCTGTAAGTTTCCTTCTTTTTAAGCTCCGCCTTGTGGAGGCTATCCGCTTTGAATAGTCCTTTATCGGCTTTGAACAGGGAATCGATGCGCTTCTTGTCTGCCTTGGCCAAGGAATCCGCCAATTTCACAGCAGCCTCTCCTTTTGCTTTTAAGGTGCTTACACTATCCGCATCAAATCGAATCTTTTCTTTCTTGGCAGTTTTGACGGAGTCTTCCACAAATTCTGCTCTACTGATATCATACACCCAGTGTCCATTTCCTAGGGACCAGTGTACTTTTTTGCCATTGGCTTCCCAGTAAGGCCATTCTCCACCGATTTCGGTCAATTGTCTGGATGGGAAGTTACTTGCGCTTGGTTCGGCCACGTTGATGGTCGGTGTTTTCCCTGCGGTAGGGATGGTGACTACGTAGACGTTGTTGTTGATTTGAGCCAGGGCCTTATTGCCTACCGGAGCCATGTAAATCGTACTCGCACTGGCAGGCATCATATTGGGTTCACGTGAATTGGATCCTTCAGGGAGCATGCAGTAGTTGACCGCATCGGCATTCGAAAATGCCTTGCCCATCACGTAACGCACATCGCTGCCATGATCGTGTCCTGCATGTTCGGGGTCCGAGGCCGAACCAAAAGGTGTGATCCCTGTGATGCGTGCATGAATTTTTTCGTCTGTTCCATCCCACTTGACGCTAAGGAGTGCACCACCCCCTCCGTTGAGGAAGATTCGGCTCGTGTCTTGTGTAAAGTGCGCATTGCCGTAATTTCCAGCATCCATCACTTTACGGAAGGTACCTCCCGTAGCAGGAATCCAAACTAGTTCACCTTCAGAACCATCCACAAAAGGACCTTCTGCCTCAATCAAGGCTCTTTTTGGACCTTTGAATACAAGGATTCGGTTTTTAGGACCCCATACTGGGCCGGAATAAAATGCAGACTCCGTAGTGACCTTGGTGACGACACCTTTGTCTCCAAGGCTGGCTTTGTAGAGGCTTCCTCCATTTTTTTCTTCCCAAGTCACAAAGGTCAATTGACTGCCATCTGGACTCCAGGCAGGCATGGCTTCGGTAAACTCATGTTTGGTCACACGCTTAGGCGTACCGTTTGGATAGTCCATCACATACAGACGGTTGAGTGCGGTGAAGGCCAATTTTTTTCCATCCGGAGAAGGAACTGCATCACGGATCTGGTTGGCTACTTTGTGCGTGGTGTCTGGTATTTCGTAATTGAAATACAAGCGAGGACCCATGGCTACATTGACATCTGCTTGGAATGGGATCTCTGTGGCAGCACTTCCATCTACGGGAAGTCTCCAGAATTTTCCTCCATATGAAGCAATCACGTGCTTGCTGTCTGGTGTGAAAGCCATGGCAGGAAGGACTCCTTGTGGAGCGATGGACTCTTGTTCATCCCGTTGTACCGGGTAGGCGAGCCATTTTTCGTCCCCAGTTTTGAGGTTGCGGATGACCAAACCTGTCTTATCCTCCCATCGCGTGCCATAGACCATCCAGTTGCCATCCTTACTCAAGGTAGGGGTAAAGGCGGATCCGTAGCGCGAAGTGATGCTGGTGATTTTTCCCTTATCAAAATCGTAATAGCCGATTTGGTACTGAGGAAGTGTGGCATTGTAATTCCAAGAACCAGTTCTCCACGAGAAATACACTTTCTTTCCGTCAGGACTTACAAAGGGGTCGATGGTCTTCATCGTAGCAGGAGCATCGTTGAGTTGGATTCCTCCACCCCCATCTTTGTGGTACATCCATAGTTTGGATATTCTTCTCCCTTTAGATACAATGATGTATTCTCCATCTGGCGTCCAATGGGCTCCGGGCACATCACCCGTCTTATCTTTGGTCACTTGGACGGTATCCTTTTTTACAAGATCGATGTACCAGAGGTTATCATTTCCGGCACGGTCCGAAGTAAATAAAAGCTTATTGCCATCAGGGGAATACCGAGGGTGGGTTTCGTAGGCCATTCCCGATGTGAATGGCGTGGCTTTGCCCCCTTCCAATGGCATGGTATAAATATCTCCCATGAGGTCAAAGGCGATGGTTTTTCCATCTGGACTTACGTCCAAACTCATCCAAGTACCTTCGGCAGTGGTGAAACTAACTTCCCGCTCCGGCTTTAGAGGAAGGTCTTTGAATTTGGGGTAATTCTTGAGCGAGTCTTTTTTGGTGCTATCCGACTGAACGGACTCGGTACCTAAGTTGGGAAAAAGAAATTCCGTTGTTTTAGGCATCCAAGCAGCCATGCTTACCGTTGCCCCTAAGGCAAGCAGTAAGGCGGGATGTGTGATTTTTTTCATGTGGCTAATTTTCAGACAAGTAATCTACGGGGAAGAATTGAATTATTAAAATATGCGGGATTTCAAGGGCTATAATCCATCAAGTTGTGGCCTATGCAAACAAAAAAATCCCCTGGAAAAATCTTTCAAGGGGATTTAAATTGGCCTATTGGAAAATTCGCTTACTGCCCTACCAAGAAGATGGCATTGCTT
>JBANGF010000327.1:0-3829 GCA_037975655.1 Bacteroidota bacterium
CGAAACTGTCTGAAACGTCACCTAGATCCTTAAGTGCGGAGTCGTCGTAAGACTTGTATTCGAAGGCAGCAAGTGTGAGACCAACGGCTATGGCAAGACCAAGGTTGGTAAACATACCTACCTTCTTGGTCAAATCAGCACTAGGAGTCTTTTTTGCTTCCATGGTGAATTTTAGTTATACAGGTTAATCGGTTCTATTTTGAATAACAAGTGTAAGAATTATCGGAGATTAATCCAAAATGAATTTGCAAGATGGACGATATAAATATCCAAATAATCCTAAAAATATACCTAACACATTGACAATGAGATCAATTAAATCAAAGGTACGGTATGGAATTAGGTGTTGAGTGGTTTCTAATCCTATGCTGGGTAGTAATGCTAGCAGTAAGAAATTCATCCACAGGCGCTTAGAACGCCAAACTTCCCGTTTCTCCCGAATTCCCAAGCCCACTGCAAGGTAGGCAAGAACAAAGAAAAGGAAGAAGTGGATTAGTTTATCTTGAAAACTGAATACCGATACTTCGGGAAGCGAACTTCCTGGTGTAAGCATGGCTATAGCGCACGCTGCCAACCACAAGAAAGTCCAAACTTCCCGAGGCATGTATTTCTTATTCTCCGATCAGATTTTTGTAGGAGGTCGCATCCAAAAGATCCGCTGGAACTCCTCCACTTAATTTTACCTTGACCATCCAGCCATCCGTGTATGGAGCATCATTCACTAGTTCTGGAGCAGACTCCAATTCGCTGTTGAATTCAAGGATCTCTCCCGAAACTGGCATAAAAAGGTCTGATACTGTTTTTACTGCTTCCACAGTTCCAAAAACCTCCCCTGATTCCAAGGTTTCGCCGATGGTTTCTACTTCAACATAAACGATGTCTCCCAACTCTTTCTGCGCAAAGTCGGTTACGCCAATGGTTGCAATGTCACCTTCGATTTTAACCCACTCGTGGTCTTTGGTGTACTTTAGTTCGTCTGGAAAATTCATGATGGTTTTTTTAATTCTCCCAAAATTAAAAGTATTCGGGAGAGATTGAAATCTATTGCGATAAATTAAATCTCAGCTGACCTCCGAATGCCGTATTGGAGCGTCTAAAGGCTGTGGTCACGCGAGGATCATTGACGGTACGCTCAAAATACAGGGTCAGATTCAAACTTCGATTGATGACGTAACTGAGGGTAGGTCTAAATTGAAAATTGAAGTTTCCGTTGGTCACTGTGGCCTTTTCCTCTATTTTCCGCTGCACCTGCTGCGTACTTCCAATCTTCGTATCCAAGCGCATTTGTAGGTCATTCTTTAAGACCTTTTGTTGCCCTCCGATTTTGAAAGGAATCTTCACTCCCGCCTTGGTGTAAGAAAGCGTTAATCCGAAGTCGCTGCTAGTCTGTTCGGTGATCTGGGAATTAGAGAAATTCATGCCCAAATTCCGTTCTCTGTTGTAGTTTACCGCAATATTCATCCGCTGCTTGGTTAGCATATCCACGCCAATTAACGGGGCAAATCGTTCGGTAAGGACTACCTGATTGAGAATGTAGATTGGAATAAACTGCCCTTCCAAATTGGTAAGATTTGGCCGTTGGATTTGCTGTAAGGTATTAAAGAGTTCCAAGCCTTGTTTGTATTGCAAGGAGTTAGAAAAGTTACTAACATCATAAGTAGAACTGTAGGCATGGGTTAAGTTGATGCTACTGAAAAGTTCGCTAAGCCCTTTTAATCGGGACAAACCCCGGTAATCTACACGCCAGTTAGGTAATGGTGTTTTTGGGAAGGGGTTAAGATTTGCACTTCGGGCATCCTTGCCTTGGTAGGCCGCCAAAAAGGCTGGAATAAGTACATCTTGCCCATTGATGGGATACTCACCAGGAGCAACGGCTTGTTGATCGAGACGCTGCTTGATGATGGATCTAAAGTTTTCAAAGTTGGTAAATAGTTCAGATTCGTTATCCTGGTTGTTTTTGGCAAAGGTGGTCCCCAATAATACCGTAGTAATGCTATAGGAGCCCATTCGGCTTGGGCTGAGGGATTCGAAGGTTCCAGGGGTAGTGACACTATTCCTGAAGATTTCGCTGTAGTCTCCAATCTCTCGTTTATTGGCTTCTAAAGTGATCCTAAAGTCACGTATTGGTTCGGCTAAACCTTTAATGGAAAGGTTGATCGCTTTATTTTGACGGAAGCTTTGAGTCAATTCAGGGCTTGGAGCCATGTTTCCATTTTGCCCTAGTCGGTAGCGTAAGTTTGCATTTTGGGCACCAAAGACAAATGCCCAGCCGGGATTTTCCCATGCTCGATCCATGCCAAGTAGCCCGGTATTGGGCATGTATCCCGGAAGGAAGGTTCCTTCAATAATTCCATAGTTGAAGGTTACTTCTTTCATCAGCATGGCTACCTTAAGAATTCCACGAATTAATGGAGTGCCAATCGTATCGCTGGCATCTGTACTCGGTCTTCCTGGTATGCTAGGGCGCTTAGGTACATTGATTGCGGCTAGGGATTTACTTTTGTTGTAAAGTTTGATCAAATCCAGCTTGCCAGAAATGGTTTGCTCGCGCGTGTTCTGGATCACATTACCCAAGGTGTCCCGCTGTCCGATGGCTCCAGTCTGCCAAGTATAGGTGCTGAGGTGTCTGTAGTCCGTTTGCACCCAATCGGTAATCGGAAGCTTGGCAAAAGGCAAGGTATAATTTACAGTTGCCGAATGGTTGTAATTTGTGGTCCGTCCAAAGCGAAGGAAGTTGGTACGTACGGAATCGATTTTGGCTTGAGTGTCCAAATCCCCTTCTGGTTCATCCACCACCGCTGCTGCGCTGGCAGCCAGATCCACCCTCAGGCTAGAGGATAGGTCCCAGTTGATGTTGAAGGAGCGGTTCATGAAAAAAGATTTTTGAAAAAGTGGATCAACACCAGCAGCGCTCAACTGATCATTGCGGTATTGCGAACGTGTAAACCTTCGGTCTACATCCATTCTAGCCAAAAGCAGGGTAGGAGACAGGTTCAAGTTGATGTCCTTGATCAATTTCAAGTAAGGGCTCTTCATGCCTTCTGACTTTTCGAAGGGTGCAATTTTCAGTTCCTTCGGCTGGTAGCTGTAGGTTACATTTCCCTTGTTGGTTTTGAAGTTGTATCCCTGAAGTTGTGCATTGGTCTGCGTCACCGTACCGGTAGCATAGGAAAAGGCCAAGTTGGAAAGGTCATATACCTTACTTGGCGCTTCCTGATTCTTCTTCAGTTTACGGACGTTATTCAAACTAATGTTTTTTCGCGACAATTGGTCCATCGCAATGTCGCGGTAGGCGTCTTTGGCTTCAGTGTTGGCAAACTTGTCCAAGGCTACTTCAAAAGGAACATCGGGATTCAAGGGGTCATACTCAGGACGTGTGCTGGAGTTCTCCACAGAAAAATAAAGCGGAATACTGACACCCAAGCCCTTAGGTAGGATCTTGTCCACTTCCACGTTGGTTGAGATATCGTATTGGGTAGTAGCTTGACGGCTACGTTGGGAGAGTTTCGTTTCCAATCCTCCAAAGCCAATGGAATTGTGGCGAATGGAAGCAGAAACTACTGCCACGTCAGCAATTTTTGTGTTCAGGTAGGCATTGGCAGCCCAGCCATTTGTTTTGGTAAATCCAGTGGTTCGAAGTTCATTTGCCCAGATACAAATGCTCTTCGAGGAACCAATCCCTGTTCCTGGATTTCGAACCCCAATCATCATGCCTTGTACTTGATTGAGTTCAGGTCTACCCATTACCGTGACCTTGTATTGGCGGATGGTTTTCCTAAATGGCAGAGTCAAAGGAGATTGGGTATTGTCTCGTTCTGCCTTGATTGCC
>JBANGF010000110.1:0-6520 GCA_037975655.1 Bacteroidota bacterium
TTGAGAAATCTTGAGATTGGAAGGCCCTGCCAAGTGAACGATGCGGGAAAATCCTTGTTGAATTAAATGCTTGGTGGCTTCATATGCCCCACTGTAATCGTCTACAATCACGTGGATTGCACCGGAGATTTCGGGTACTCGATCAAAAAAAACTATCGGATAGCCTTGATTCAGTAGTTTGGAAAAATGCTGAAAGTCGGTGGTCTCTTTGGAATAACTGACCAGGAACCCATCAATCTGGTTAGATAGCATAGTGTCTATGCTGGTCTTTTCGCGAGCCAATTTTTCATTCGTTTGGGTAAGAATCACATTGTAACCTCTTGAAAAGGCGACTTCCTCAATACCACTAATTACCGTAGAGAAAAAGAAATGCACCACCTCAGGTATAATAACGCCAATCGTGAAGGAGCGGCTTTTTCGAAGCGATAGGGCTATGGCATTGGGACGGTAATTCAGTTTATCCGCCATTTCCTTAACCTTTCTCTTGGTTTCATCGCTAATCCCTGGGTAATCCTTCAAGGCTCGGGAAACCGTGGAAGAGGACACCTGGAGTTCTCGGGCGATGTCTTTGATAGTGGCTTGTTCCAGTCTCATAGAAAATTATACTATTCTTAGATTTAACTAAATCTTTATTTCCAGCAATTCTAAATTTTTTATCCTGACCAAGTTAGCCCAATTTTTTGATTGAAAGTTGTAAAATAGAATAGGAGAAAAAAAATAAATCTAATGCAATCGTTGCCGCAATCGTGTGCATAAAAAAATATTTTCAATTTGATACCGAGACGCTTGCACTCTGGCCAATCAGGTTTTATGTTCCCTATGTGGTTAATTTATTCCTTTGTAGGATGTGAAGTAAAGAGACCAATCAATTTAATTAAACCCATAAAAAATTTAATTTATTTAAGCGTTATTATTTTAACACCCTAAACTCAAACACCATGAATGTTTTTAAGAAAATCGGATGGGCACTTGCCTTTTTTCCGGTGCTTGTAGCCTGCGAGACCTACGAAATGCCTCCAATTATTCCTCAAACAGGAGCTAACATCACCCTTCCTGCTACCACTACCTTTGCCTTGGTCAAAGCGAATGCAGACAAGAGCACGGTAGATTTTACGATCTCTGCAGCTGATTTTGGAACTGCGGGTACCCTGAAGTACGAACTTCAAATGGACCTTCCTGGAGCCAATTTCGCTGCTCCTGTTAAATTGGGAGAGTCTGAATCCAATGTGATCAAAGTAAATGTAGCGGAATTCAATAAGGCGCTTTTAGCCAAGAAATTGCCATTTGGCGTTGCAGCAAACGTGGAATTTAGAGTAAAGTCAACCATCAACCAGCCACTTTCTGCAATTTTTGGAGCTACTGCTACCTTCAAGGTAACCCCATTCGATGCGACTGTAGAATTACCTTTGCTTCGTGTACCTGGTGATTACCAAGGATGGGACCCAGCTAACTCAAAAACAGTCCTATTTTCTGAGAATATTGATGACAAATTCAAAGGATTTATCCACATTCTAGGTGGTTCAAGAGAATTCAAATTCACTACTGGTCCTAACTGGGATGTAAACTTTGGTGATAACGGAGCAAACTTAAGTTTGGAATCCGGAGGAGATAACATCAAGGTCGCTGCCGATGGAACTTATGAAATCAATGTGGACATGGGAGCTAAAACGTACACTATTGGTCCCGTTAGGCGTTGGGGTATTGTGGGTAGTGCCACTGCAGGTGGATGGGATACCGACACACCAATGAATGTCTTCGATAAAACCACCAACTCGTTGAAGATTACTACCAACCTGTCTGCTGGTGAATTCAAATTCAGAGCAAACAATTCTTGGGACTTCAACTACGGTGGAAGCAACGGAAACTTAACTGCTGGTGGAGCAAACATTGCTATTCCTTCAGCAGGTAACTATACCATCACCTTTTTCCTAGGACCAAAAGGTGCCGCCACTTACACGCTTGTTAAAAATTAAGGAAGTCTTTTCTACTTAATTTAAGTTCATTCAAGTAGTTTTAACCGGCATTCGAACACTTTCGGATGCCGGTTATTTATTCAATCCCAACCCTCATGACCTATTTTTCAAGAATCCTGCTTTTCTTCAGTTTTTGCTTTCTGTTTGGATTAAAAGGACTAGCACAGGTAAGCACCGAGCCAGCGATTCCAAACGCAGGGGCCACGGTCAAGATTATTTATGATGCATCCAAAGGAACTACAGGATTAAAGGATTGCAATTGCGATGTGTACATCCACATCGGAGCGGTCACCGCAGGACCTGCATCCACCACATGGAACATCGTCCCCTTTCAGTGGGGAACAGCCACGGCTGCAGCCAAAATGACCAAAGTAACTGGTCAGCCCAATATTTATACCTACGAATTAGTTCCCAATACTTTTTTTACAAATCCCAATAACCTCACCATCTACCGATTGGGACTCGTATTTCGAAATGCGGATGGAAGCAAGGAGGGAAAAACGACTGCCAATGGTGACTTTTTTGTAGACCTAGCCCAAGGATTTGATGTCAAATTTACCGATCCTCAATCGGCTGGATCCATCTCCTTTGAGGTGGGAGGCCAGTACACCTTCAAGGCTTCTGCCAATGAACCAGCAGATTTGACCCTAGAATTAGATGGGGTGAAAGTCGCTGAAGCAAAAAATAGCCAGCAAATCAGTTATGCCTACACGGCTACCACCCCTGGAAATTATAAACTGAAAGTTACAGCGGTAAAAGGGACTACTACCGATTCACAAACGCTTGACCTCGTTGTATTTGCTCCTTCTGAAGTGGCACCCTTGCCAGCAGGAGCGAAACTAGGGATCAATTACCTGTCTACCACAGAGGTAATTTTGGCTTTGCAGGCCCCTGGCAAAAGTATTGCCCATGTCATCGGAGACTTCAACGATTGGAAGGTGCTGCCGGCCTACCAAATGAAGAAAACAGCTGATGGGAAAATTTTTTGGCTAAGATTGACCGGTTTGGTACCTCAAAAAGAATATATTTTTCAATACCTAGTGGATGGGGACATCCGCATAGGAGACCCCTATGCCGATAAGGTATCTGATCCCTTCAACGATCAGGAGATCATCACTCAGAATAGGCATCCTGGCTTGCTGCCTTACCCAAGTGGTAAAACAGAGTTTCAAGCTACTTACCTCCAAACGGGTCAGGTGCCGTATTCCTGGAAAAACACCAATTATACTCGCCCTAAGCCTGAGGAGTTGAATGTATACGAACTATTGGTTCGTGATTTTGATCAAAAAAGAACGTATCAAGCGGTCATTGATCGACTCGATTACTTGAAAGAGTTGGGAATCAATGCGATTGAATTGATGCCAGTAGGGGAGTTTGAAGGAAATTTATCTTGGGGCTACAATCCTTCTTTTTTCTTTGCTCCTGACAAGTATTACGGTACGAAAAATGACCTTAAACGCCTAATTGACGAAGCGCATGGTAGAGGGATTGTGGTGATTTTGGATATGGTATTGAACCATGCCTTTGGCCAAAATCCCATGGTACGCCTTTACAACGATGGGGATTATGGAGCTCCTACAGAGGACAACCCATGGTTTAACCGCGTTGCCAAGCACCCTTTTAATGTGGGATACGATTTCAACCACGAAAGCCCGTACACCAAAGCCTTTGTGGATTCGGTAAACAATTACTGGCTCACCGAATACAAAGTGGATGGCTTCCGCTTTGACCTTTCCAAAGGTTTTACTCAGGTCAACTCGGGCACCAACGTCAATATCTGGTCCCAGTACGATCCTTCTCGTGTAAAAATCTGGAAGCATATCTATGACCGCATCAAAGCTAACCATCCGGAAGCTTACGTGATTTTGGAGCACCTTTCTGTCAATGAGGAAGAAAAGGAATTGGCCAATTACGGCATGCTCTTGTGGGGAAATATGAATGGGGCTTCTCGAAACCTAGCCAAGGGAAATAACGACAATATGGAATGGGCCTATTTCAAAAATAGGCAGTGGACCAAAAATGGATTAATTGCCTACCAAGAATCTCACGACGAGGAAAGGGTGTTTTGGGAGACCATTAACTTTGGAGCTACTAGCCCCATCAATTTGAAGAGTTTGGAAAATGCAGTGAATCGAAATCAAATGATGACTGCTTTCTTTTTGGCAATTCCAGGACCTAAAATGATCTGGCAGTTCGGGGAGTTTGGTTACGATCTAGAACTCAATAATGATAGACTGGGGATCAAACCTACACGCTGGGAATACCTCAGTAATGTAGACCGGATTCGACTCCACAAACTCTACAAGGAGTTTTTCAAATTGCGATCCAAATACCCCGTATTTAATTTTCCTACTACCGCTAACTTGAGTTTGGGAGGAGGGTTTAAAACCATTCAACTGCAACATCCGGACTTGCAGGTGTTTATGTTTGGCAATTTTGAGTTGGTGACCCAAGGAAATCAACAAGTTCAGTTTCCAAAGACGGGCAAGTGGTACAACTACTTTACAGGTCAGGAGTTGAACGTGACCAATGTACAGCTATCTTTTGGTTTGCGTCCCAATGAATTTTACCTCTTTACCGACAAGCCACTTCCTCTTCCTGACAAGGATATTTTGCAGGCGGATTTTATTACATCCATTCCAGAAGAGGTAGATGAATCGGGATTTGTAATTTATCCCAATCCAGCTACTTCGAATTTGGTGGTAGAATTACCCAAAGAAATGACTGGGGCGGAGTACCGGGTTTTTGATGTAACAGGCAGGGTAGTTTTTGAAGGTAAATCAAGTTCCAGTATGCCGATTTTAGGTTTGGATTTACATGGAATTCAACCAGGGATGTATATCTTTGAGGCATTTGATAGTCGGCGCGTTCTTCACAAGCGCTTTATCAAGCAGTAATCAAACCTTAGCACACTATGAAATTTAAACCTGGAGTAAAGTACGGAAATGAGCTTCGCGATTTATTGGCTTATGCCAAGGAAAATGAGTTTGCCTTCCCTGCTGTCAATGTAATTAACAGCAACTCAGTAAATGCTGTTTTGGAAACCGCCAAAAAGGTAAACTCACCTGTGATCATCCAATTTTCGAATGGAGGAGCACAATTTTTTGCGGGAAAAGGTCTTCCCAATGACAAGCAGCAAGCAAGCATCGCAGGTGGTATCTCAGGGGCACACCATGTACACCAGATGGCTGAAGCATATGGAGTACCAGTAATCCTGCATACCGACCATGCTGCACTAAAGTTGCTTCCTTGGATCGATGGCCTACTTGAAGCAGGCAAAGCCTATCACCAAGCCTACAAGAGGCCCTTGTTTAGTTCGCACATGCTGGATCTTTCCGAAGAGCCTTTGCATGAAAACATTGAAATTTCTTCTTCCTACTTCCGTGAATTTGTGAAGTTGGACATGGCGATTGAGATCGAATTGGGCGTAACGGGTGGTGAAGAAGATGGGGTGGATAATTCCGATGTAGATTCTTCCAAATTGTATACCCAGCCAGAGGAAGTAGCTTATGCTTACAGCCATTTGAAAGAAATTGGAGATCTGTTTACTATCGCTGCAGCATTCGGTAATGTGCATGGAGTGTACAAGCCAGGTAATGTGAGCTTGAAGCCAATCATCTTAAAAAATTCTCAAGAGTACATCAACAAGAATTTCGGCACCACGGGCAAGCCGCTCAACTTTGTGTTTCACGGCGGTTCTGGCTCCTCGGTTGAAGAGATTCGCGAGGCCAATAGCTACGGTTCCATCAAAATGAATATTGATACGGACATGCAGTGGGCTATGTGGGAAGGTATTCTCAACTATTACAAGAAAAGTGAAGGCTATCTTCAAAGCCAGTTGGGAAATCCAGAAGGTCCAGATAGCCCAAATAAGAAGTATTACGACCCACGCGTATGGTTACGCAAAGGGGAGGAAAACTTTGTAAAGCGTCTCGAACTTGCCTTCGATATGCTGAATGCAGTAAATCGTAACTAAGAATAAGAGGGTTAGCACCTACTTTCGAAGTAGGGTCAATTCCCTATTTCTAGAATTTTAACTTTCATGAAAAAGTCACTTTTAGAGGTGACTTTTTCTTTTCCTTACATCACTATGAGAAAACAGTTTCTATTTTGTTTGCTTGCTCTTTTGCTCTTGCAGGCAACATTCACTCAAGTTGAAGCGCAAGAAGCCAAGAATTATTGGCCTAAGGCAGGGGTTACCTACGAAATCTTTGTTCAATCATTTAGCGATTCCAATGGAGATGGAATTGGGGACTTCAATGGGGTAACGGAGAAATTGGATTACATCAAGGAATTGGGTGCCAATGCGATTTGGTTTATGCCCATCATGCCTTCGCCCACCTACCACAAATACGATGTGACGGATTACAAGGCGGTGCATCCAGATTATGGAACGATGGCTGATTTCAAGCGATTGCTAGACGAAGCCCATGCTCGAGACATTAAGGTGGTCATCGACATGATTATCAACCATACAGGAACTGATCATCCCTGGTTTCAAGCCTCCAAATCTGGAAGAGGGAATCCGTTTAGAGAATATTACGTCT
>JBANGF010000052.1:0-18698 GCA_037975655.1 Bacteroidota bacterium
AGCTGCTGCCTATTGGGATCCTAGAGCACCAAGGTTATTCGAGATGGCTGCAATCCAATCTCCTAATTTCTCGGTTTCGGTAATCGCCGATATTACCTGTGATTTAGATGGATCGATTCCCACTACGCGAAGAGCCTCTACTATCTTAGAGCCAATATACGATGTAGATCGCCGCACAGCCGAAGAACTTCCAGCATTTGGTAAGCAAAACAGTATTTCGGTGATGGCGATTGATAATTTACCTTGTGAGCTCCCTAGGGAATCCTCTGCTGAATTTGCTCGCCAACTTCGAGAATGGGTCATTCCAGAATTGGGGAAAGACATTTCTCCAATTCTAGAAAAAGCGACCATTGCCAGAGAGGGAGATCTGACTTTGGAATTCATGTACCTGAGCGATTACGTGAATACCACTTTCTAATTCACTACTATGAAACTAAATCGATACTTAGAATCTACCCTGCTCAAGCCTATGGTCACGGAGCGAGAAATCGAGCTATTGATAGCAGATGCCATAGCCGAGCAGTTTATTGGAATTTGTGTCCCACCTTTTTGGGTAAAGAAAGTAAAGCGGGATATTGGAGATGAAGATGTCCAAGTGGTTACCGTAATCGGTTTTCCTTTTGGATATGAATTGACAGCTGCCAAGGTAGCAGAGGCCCATGCGGCCATTGAAGGAGGGGCAGATGAACTGGATGTGGTATGGTCACAATCAGCCTTCCACTCGGGGATGTCGTGGCCAAAGATTGAACTTGCCCAGCTGGCAAAAGTGGCTCATGCCTCCGAAAAGATTCTAAAAGTAATCATTGAAACTGCCTACCTAAGTCCTGCCCAAATCCAGGAAGCCTGTTTGATTTGCCAAGATGCCGGTGCAGACTTTGTAAAAACCTCTACTGGATATGCTCCTTCTGGAGCTAAGGTGGAGGACATCCGTTTGATGCGGCAGGTGCTGCCCTCTACCGTAGGCATCAAAGCAAGTGGGGGAATAAAAACCTTAGATCAAGCCTTAGCCTTAATTCAAGCAGGTGCCGATCGCTTGGGTACCAGCGCAGCTAAATCTCTAATGGACGCTTGGAGAATTGAAAATGCTTAGCCTTTAGTAAAGTAAATCAGTAGAAAAGGGATGATGAAAAAGGTGAGTAGGATGTAAGCAAAGCCAACGATCCGGTACTTCAAGGATATCCTTCCCATGTAGTTCGCAATCCAAACCGGAATTTTTCGAATACCGGAGAAGGGTAAAAAGATCAAGGCTCCAAAACTATTGAATAAAACGTGAACCAAGGCTAGAGCAATGGATGCTTCAGGCTTGTAGATTGATGCAATAACAGCAGTGATGGTGGTACCAATGTTTGCGCCGATGATGAATGGAAAAGCTTTACTCAAGGTTACTTTTTTGCTTGCTACGAGTGGCACTACCAAAGATGTAGTCACCGTGCTGGATTGAACGGCCGCAGTAAAGAAAAGTCCATAAAAAAAGGCCAGCCCCGTTTTTTGAAAAATGACCTTGTTGATGTCCTGAAATGTGTTTTTGATAAAGGATTTGTACATGGCAGTGGACAAGACCTTGATCGCTATAAACACGAGTACAATTGACAGAATCATGGATACCACAGGTTGGTTGATCTGGGTAACAACCCACTCGGTCCAAGATCGGGTAAACATTCGGTTATAGACAATAGGGCCTTCAAAGGAATTGTCTGAGGCAAACCAATCCGCAATATGGCTTGCAGTTTTGGATAGAAATCCAAAGTAAATTTCTAAGGGGAAAAGCAAAAAAACCGAAAGGATGTTGAACAAATCGTGTGAAATCCCAGCAGAAAGTGCTCGACGAAACTCCTTTTTATTCATCAGATACGATAAGGACACGAGCGTAGAGGTAAGCGTGGTTCCGATATTGGCCCCCAATACAATCGGAACGGCTTGTTGTAGGGTGAGATTTCCTGAAGCTACGATTGCCACCACACTTGCGGTGACGGTCGAACTACTCTGAATTAATGCTGTAACCAATAAGCCTATGAATAGGCTGATAAAGGGATTTTTGGTGGCATTAAGAATTTCTAATGCAAGGCCTCCATTGATGTTCCCGACGCCAACGGTAAGCAGGTCAATGGCAAAAATGAAAAGCAACAAGGCAAAGAATACCTGTGCATACTGTAAAAAATTTCCTGTGGCAGGACCCCCCTGCCTTTCCAAGTTATCCATTTTTGTAGTCATAGGAACAATCCAGATTAATTCTTCCTATGACTACAAAAATTGTCTTTTTTTCCCTAAAATCAATTGAGATTTCTGTTTTTGGGGATTGTTTTTCTTTCTTTTAACAATTTAATAACACGTGTTGCGGAATAACTTATTTATTTTTGAAACCAGTTCATCTCAATTTCTCCCATGGCCAAGCAAAAGCTGATTGATCAAAACATTAATCAGGAAAACCTTTCCAAAAAGACCTATTCGATTTTTGATTTTGCCAAGACCGAACGTCCATTTTTGATCATCACGCTCATTCTTGTTTCCATAGCTGGCTTAATCACCGAGTACACCTATGCCGCCATGTGGTTTGGCTTTGCTTTGGCAGCTTATTCCGCCATTGCCAATGACAGTATTCAGACCATTGGAACCTTTATCGTTTCCAATCAAAAGATCAAGTGGTATTGGCTGTGGATTTTTATCGGTCTGATTTGGGTTGCCACGATCACCTACAGTTGGGTTGTTTTTGATGGGGACGTCACCTTTAAATTATTGAGTACCCCTGGATTGGAAAAAGCCCCCGAAAGTTTTGTTTTTCTTCAACTTGCTGCCCCTATAGTCCTTTTGGTAATGACAAGGATGAGGTGGCCAGTGTCTACCACCTTCTTGTTGCTTAATGTATTTACCTACAAAGCGGGTACGATTGTATCGGTAATGACCAAAAGTTTTTTTGGCTATGTACTGGCTTTTGTTTTGGCGATTTTTGTTTGGTTTTTACTTGAGCGCTTTGTTAAAAATTACCTCAAAGGACAGGCTAGGTCTTATTGGATGGTCTTGCAATGGTTAACATCCGGGACGCTATGGGCGGTATGGATTATGCAAGATGCAGCCAACATTGCCGTATTCCTTCCAAGACAGTTGAATACCTTAGAATTTGTAGTCTATACGGGTTTTGTATTCTTAGGGCTTGGGCTCATATTTTTCCTGAAAGGAGACAAAATCCAGGACATCATCAATGAAAAAACAAATGTTGCCGATGTGCGCGCTGCCACCTTGGTGGATTTAGTGTATGCAGTGATTTTGTTTTATTTCAAGATGTACAATAACGTGCCGATGAGTACCACCTGGGTATTTATTGGCCTGCTTGCAGGAAGGGAATTTGCGATTGCCTTGGGCAAACATGGGAAAGCAAAGAAACGAAGCGCTTGGTTGGTAAGGGCTTTTCGATTGGCTAGAAAAGACATGTTCAAAGCATTTGCCGGCTTGATAGTTTCTTTAATTCTTGCTTTTGTAATCAATAAGGGAGTTCGCGAAGAAATCTTGGCCCTCTTTAATTTCTAAAGACTTTGGACCTTTTCTCACACGAGTACTTCATGAATGAAGCCTTCAAGCAGGCAAAGATTGCTTTTGATGAAGGCGAAGTACCCGTTGGGGCGGTGGTAGTGGCAAAAAACAAGGTGATTGCCCGAGCTTATAACCAAACCGAAAAATTGAATGACGTCACGGCCCATGCAGAAATCCTAGCGATAACCGCCGCCGCAAATTACTTGGGTGGGAAGTACCTGAATGAGTGTAGACTGTATGTAACGCTCGAGCCCTGTCCCATGTGTGCGGGAGCCCTCTACTGGGCACAACTAGGCGAACTCTACCTAGGAGCGAAGGATTCCAAGCGAGGTTACCGGCAGTGCAATTCGCACATGCTTCACCCTAAAACCAAAGTGACCGAAGGATTACTGGAGAAAGAATCAGAGCATTTGCTTCTTGACTTCTTTCAAGGCCTTCGAAAAAAGTCTTTGTAAATCAGCAGAACTTTTTCAAGAAAAGACTGGTTTAGAGGACATAATCCACAGAACTAATTAATTTTATTCCTCATTTAATCTTACTCCTATGGCTTTTCAACTTCCTGCCCTTCCTTATGCATTTGATGCACTGGAACCACACATCGATGCACGTACCATGGAAATCCACCATGGAAAGCACCACAATGCATATGTAACCAATTTAAATGCTGCCATAGCAGGCACTGATCTAGAAGGCAAGTCACTGGAAGAATTGATGAAAGTGGCAGGCTCAAATACCGCTGTTCGAAACAATGGAGGTGGTCACTGGAACCACAGTCTTTTTTGGGAAATCATTTCACCAAATGGTGGAGGCCTTCCTACTGGGGAGTTAGCTGCTGCTATCGATGCCAAATTTGGCTCTTTTGATACCTTCAAAGAAACTTTCAATAAGGCTGCAGCCACTCGATTTGGCTCAGGCTGGGCTTGGCTCTGTATAGACACCAAAAAAGAACTTTGCGTGTGCTCTTCTCCTAACCAAGACAATCCTTTGATGGATGTTTCCGAATGCCCAGGAATGCCTATCCTAGGTTTGGACGTTTGGGAGCATGCCTACTACCTACACTACCAAAATAGACGTCCAGACTACATCGCGGCGTTCTGGAACCTAGTCAACTGGGATGCTGTGAGCAAGCGCTACGCTGCTGCGAAGTAATCCCATCCGTAATCAGAGATAAATGAACTCCTGAGGAAATTCTTCAGGAGTTTTTTTGTTCCATTCTGAAAAATCACTGTTCGGAAATGAGACAGCAGGATGATTAAATTCATTTAAAATCCCGTTTTACAGTTATTTTTTCCATTTTTTTAGACTTGGCACATCCTTTTCTTGGTTTTCTGCATCTACTAGAAAGCTAAACCAACTATTTTATTCATGAAGACCCGTCACTTTTTATTCTTAGCATTTTTCGTTTACCTGCTAGGAATGAGTACGCTAGCCGCTCAACCCAAGGAATCAGCCCTATTGCGCGGAACCATTACCAACCAAAAAGGGGAGCCCGTGCCCTATGCCAATGCGGCGTTGCTCTCCCCAGAAGGAGTACTTCTTGAAGGTGCAGTGACCGATGAAGAAGGAAATTTTTCGATTTCTACTACCAAAACTGCCCGGGTTAAGCTAGTGGTGTCTTCGCTAGGGTATTCCTCCTTCACCTCAGAGGAGTTTGAGCTTCAGGCCGGTTTGCAAAAGGATTTTGGAACACTAGTACTTGCCGATGAAGTAACTGGCTTAGATGAGGTCACCGTCAAGGCTTCACGTCCCCAAATCATCATCGAACCCGACAAGACCATCGTCAATGTAGAAGGCACGGTGATGGCAGAAGGAGCCAATGCGCTGGATGTATTGGGAAGATCTCCGGGGGTATTCATTACCTCAGATGGGAGTATCAATCTGAACGGAAGAACGGGGGTGACCGTGATGATTAACGATCGTCCCATGTACATGAGTGTAGCCGATTTGACCAGTTTTTTACGTTCCATGCCAGCTGACAACATTAAAAGTATCGAAGTGATGACCAGTCCTTCTGCACGATTTGATGCTGAGGGTGCCGCTGGGGTAATCAACATTCAGCTCAAGAAAAATACGGTAGATGGGGTATTTGGAAATGTGATGATCGGAGGCAGATACAATGGAAAGGCTGCTCCCAATGCGGGAGTCACACTCAACGTCAAAAAAGGAAAATGGACGAGTAATGGAACGTTCAATTACAATGAGGACGTAGAGATTAATGATTTGGAAATCGGCAGAAATTTCCAGGTGGAAGGAGGAAAATCTACTTTTATGCAAGAGTCTCGAATCGTCGAGCGAAGCCATACCCCTTCCTTTACAGGGGCAGCCAACTACGAATTAACCCCCACTCAGAATTTGGGCATCAACGTTCAGGCTTCTACTTCTGCCAGCAATGGTCTCAACAACTCCGGAACCTCAATTTCAAATCCTGGACAGTCCAACAAGTCGAGCTTCACGTCAATCAATGATTCCGAGGATCAGCGAAGTCGACTTTTTACCAACCTGCACTACGATGCAAAATTGGATACTTTAGGAGGAAAGATTTCGGCAGACTTAGACCTGACTGTGATGGATATGGCTAGCAACTCCTTACTAACTAATTCGTATTCGAATGGACTGAATCCTCCTACGCTGAGTAAAGATCGCGTATTTACGCTCAATGATATGTACTACACTATCTTCACGTCGAAGGTGGACTGGATCCAGCCCTTGAAAGGAGGAAAAGTACTCGAGGCGGGACTCAAGGGAAGCTGGGTAGAGTCGGACAATAATCTTGACTTGAGTCGGGGAGTTAATGATGGACCACTTCAGCCTGATCCTAACTCCAACCGCTTTATCTACCAAGAGAATGTGTTGGCGGCATATAGTTCCTTGAAAGGGGATTTTTCCCCGAAATTATCCTATCAGGCGGGCTTGCGAATGGAGTACTCCGACGTCACCGGTACTTCCAAGACGCTCAACCAAGTCAATAAGCAAGAATATACCAACCTCTTTCCAAGTGTATTTTTGCAGCACAAAATCAGCGACAACTACCAAGTGGTTTACAACGTGAATCGACGAATCACGCGTCCCAACTACCGCTTACTCAACCCTTTTGTGTATTACATTGATCCCTTGACCACTGAAAAGGGGAATCCAAACCTACGGCCCCAATATTCAACCAACCTGGAGATGGACCATGTGATCAAAGGAGCCTATCAGTTTACCTTGGGTTATAGTGTCACGGAAGATGCATTTATGCAAGTTTTTGAGCAGGACGAAGAGAAACGTAGTAGTACTACTTTCACAGCTAATTTTGACAAAACCAAGAATTTTAATTTTCAAGGTGTAGTGCCTATTGAATTGACAAAATGGTGGAATAGCTCCAATTTGGTTCAAGTAAATTACAATAAATTCAAGTCGCTTCTTGGGACAGACGTATTGGACATTAGCCAAGTATCGTATCTCTTCCGATCGCAGCATAACTTTAATCTGCCCAAAGGTTTCAAGATGGAGCTGGTAGGGATTTACCTCAGTCCACAAATTTGGGGGCAAGGTCAGATTCGTGGTTTTGGATGGGTAGATGCAGGAATCACAAAATCGGTAATGAAGGACAAGCTTTCCCTGTCCATCAATGGTGGAGATTTATTCCGAACCCAATTGATTCGAGCATCGATTAATTTTGCAGCTATTGATACCCAAATTCGTCAATACCGTAATGATCAGAGTGTGCGTTTCACGCTTCGATACAATTTTTCCAAAGGACAAAGCTTCCGTGTGAATTCGAATTCAGGAAGCTCCGAAGAGCGAAAGCGTTTGGATTAAAAGAAGTAGTTGTAAGTTGATGTTTACCTGCCCCCAACTAAGAAGAACTTGTTTGGGGGCTTTTTTTCTCAACCCTATTTTTTCGACCTTCGGGAATGCATTTTTGGAATATCCACACACATCGACAGGGGCAGCCCCATTCTATCTTCCAAGCAGGAACGACTACTCTGGTGGAAGAGGTTCACGTTTCTGTGGGGATTCATCCTTGGGAGATAGATTCCAATTGGGAGTCTGATTTTGAAAAAATAAAGCGGGAAGTGGTCCATAATCCCTTTGTTTTGGCAATCGGGGAAGCGGGGGTTGATCGACTGAAGGGGCCAGATATCACACTGCAAAAAGATGCTTTTTACGCCCAAGCAAGGGCTGCCGCTGAATTGGGAATTCCATTGATTTTGCATTGTGTCAAGTCCCATGACCTACTCCTTGAGTACCTGAAGTCAGCAAAGAATCCTCCTTGTATCATCTGGCATGGATGGAATCAAAAGCCCGCGTTAGCACGACAGCTGCTACCTTTTCCTGTGTTTTTCTCCTTTGGAAAGCAGCTACTTTATGCTGGCAGCAATGCAGCAAAGTGGCTGGCAGCATGCCCTTTGGATCGTGTCTTCTTTGAAACCGACGATTCGAATTTGGAAATTGGTTCGATTTATCAAGCAGCTTCCCTAATTTTACAGCTTCCAGAAGCAAGTCTTGCCGAGCAGGTGATTGCAAATTGGAATGTCATCTCCAAAAGAAAGATCTCATGAATGAATTTGCTTGGCTAAGTCGTACCGAATTGATCGTGGGTCGTGAGGGACTTGAAAAATTGGCAAAGAAACACGTGCTAGTTGTCGGACTAGGGGGTGTGGGGTCTTTTGCTGCAGAATTCATTGCTCGTTCTGGAGTCGGAGCAATGACCATTATCGATGGAGACACGGTGGATATTTCCAATGTGAATCGTCAGCTGCCTGCTACCCAACTCAATGTAGGGCAAGCCAAAGCGGGCTGGATGGAGGAGCGATTATTGGCCATTAACCCTGCATTAAAGTTGGTGGCGCTGAAGAAATTTTTGGATCCATCGGAGATGACCGCTTTGCTGGAAGTCAATCACTATGACTATGTGGTGGATTGCATCGATAGCTTTACTCCCAAAATGCACCTGATCGAAGGGGCCAAAAAGCGAGGATTTCCACTAGTCAGTTCCATGGGCGCTGGAGGGAAAGTAGATCCTACGCAAATCAAGGTAGTCGATTTTGCAGACACGCATCAATGTAAGCTTGCCAAAATGCTACGGAAGAGACTGAAAAGAAGGGAGATTGATGGGGGTTTCAAGGCGGTGTTTTCCACCGAGGTAGTCATTAAAGAAAGCCTCATGCTCACCGATGGGAAAAATTTCAAAAAGTCCGCTTATGGCACCATGTCCTTTCTCCCAGCAGCTTTTGGCTGTGCCTGTGCTGCCACGGTAATCAATGACCTCCTAGCCTCTTGATTAATCCTTAAAGTGGTACAAGAAGATCAGTAATCCTGCAAATGCTGGTTTTTTTTGATCCTTGATTTCCAACTTTACCTCTACTTCCGCCTTGATGGTTCCTCGAAGATTGTTGATATTTTTTAGAGAGGCCACCAAGCGAACCTCACTATCTACCGTAACCGCCTGTGCAAAACGGAGATTTTCAATTCCATAATTGATCATCATTTTGAGGTTATTGACCTGTACGATCTGTTCCCAGAGGTAAGGAACAATACTCAAGGTGAGGTAGCCATGGGCAATGGTGTTCCCAAATCCTCCCTCTGCTTTTGCTCGGACTGGATCCGTATGGATCCATTGATGATCTAAAGTAGCCTCAGCAAATTGATTAATCTGCTTTTGGGTGATTTGAAAATAAGCTGATGCTCCGAGGTCTTTTCCGAGATAGGATTCAAATTCTTCAAAGCTACCAATAGCGATAGGAGGCATAGGTGGGGAGGTTTAAGAGTTATCGAATTCGAAAATAGGAAAAAGTAAGGAAGAGGATTTTTCAATCCTTAAAAAAGTTTCATCTTCGGACTCTAAAGTACCTACAATACACCTTACCTTATACGGATGGCAAATTACGTGCATGGATTTGATCCAGAAGAGCAACTTCGCCTAAAAGTGCAGGCGGAGTTCTTAGCACCCATGGTTTACAAGGATGTGGATTTTGGGGAGTGTAAAAAACTGCTAGAAGTAGGGAGTGGGGTGGGTGCCCAGACGCGAATTTTGCTGGAAAAATTTCCAAATATCCAGATTACTTGTGTGGATTCTTCTCCGGTGCAGTTAGCACAAGCCCGCATCAACTTATCTTCTTTTGAGGAAAGGATCCGCTTTGTGGAGCAGGATGCTTGCACACTTCAGTTGGAGGAGCGATTTGATGCAGCCTTTGTCTGTTGGACCTTGGAGCATGTGGCTTCACCCCTTCATCTTTTGGTAAGACTCAGGGAACATCTGCTCCCTGGGGCCCAGATTTATGTGACGGAAGTATTTAATTCAAGTTTGTATGTTTCCCCAGGATTTTCCCATCTGCAGCACTATGTTAGGGTAATGAGCGATTTTCAACGGAAGATAGGAGGCAATCCCGATGTGGGTATCGAATTGGGGAATTTACTGATAGCAGCAGGGTTTTCCACTTGCAGCACCCGGTTTGATGGATTTTACCTAGATGCCAGAAGTGGTCAAAAAAGAAAACTTGTGGCTGAATATTGGAAAGAATTGCTAAAAAGTGCAGCGCATGTGCTAGTTTCTAAGGGTGCCTGTACTCCAAATGAGGTAGAAAAAATGATAGGAGATTTAGAAAAATTAGGCAATGATGAAAATGCCATTTTTTTCTACCAATTTGTACAAGCAAAAGTTACCTTTTAATTCTCGTTGATGAAAGTTATTCGTTGGATTGGAAAATTTATTTGGAAGTCTGTCTTGTGGTTTTTCGGGCTTTCGATCGGTCTAGTCATTATTTACCGATTCGTGCCCGTGCCTGTAACTCCACTGATGGTCATTCGATTAGTAGAACAAGGACTCGATCCTGAAAAAGAATTGCGTTTGGTCAAGGACTGGGTACCCATTTCAGAAATTTCAAAACATGCTCCCCAAGCAGTTTATGCTGCTGAAGATCAAAAATTTATGGATCACCATGGATTTGATATGGAAGCGATGGAAGAAGCTTGGGAAAACAATAAAAAAGGCAAACGTATCAAAGGGGCTAGTACGATTACCCAACAGACTGTGAAGAACGTGTTTTTATGGCCTTCAAGAAGTTATGTTCGAAAAGGCCTTGAGGCCTATTTTACAGTGTTGGTCGAATTGATTTGGTCCAAGGAGCGGATTATGGAAGTATACTTAAATGTCATCGAAATGGGGAATGGGATTTATGGAATTCAGGCAGCTTCACAAACCTTCTTTGATAAGGATGCTTCCAAACTTTCTAAGGGCCAAGCGGCCTTAATTGCAGCGGTATTACCCAATCCGAGACGCTGGAGTCCAGCTCGACCTACTTCCTACATTCAGGGTCGGAAAAGTTGGATCATGAGGCAGATGAGTAATCTTCCACCTACAGGATTTGGAAAATAAATTTGAAGATTAAAGGTAAAAATAGAATTAAACCTAGTTGAATTTCAGAATAGGATTTTCACCCAATTTTTTTAATCAATGCCACAACTTGTTTCAGGTCTATTTCCAAATTTTATTTTATTTTGATTCTGAAATCCTATCAAAAATCGATTTACTTTTTTTGACTTTTCTTTCTAGAAATTAATTAAAAAATGGCCCTCAAAGTGAAATTAAAGCAGATTAAAAAATGCAAGAAAAATTTATCCACAATTTCGATAATTTATCCACAACCTGAATAACACAACATATAAAATCCTTAAAATCAATTAGTTAAAGCTATTTTCATCTAATTGAATTTGTGGATAATCTTCGCTAACTAAATGATTATCAAGCCTAAATTTTATCATAATAGTGGATAATTTCAAACTCAAAATAATATTTTAAATTCTTGATTAATCTTCTTTTTGGCGCTGTTATTTTTTGTGATAAATGTTGAAGATTTTGACCTTAGTCACATAGCCCTGATATTGGCTATTCTTCACTAGGGGAAGATTTTAGTCTTTGGATTTTTTAAGCTTTTCCATAGCCAATTGCATATTTTCATTAGAGAATAGCATTTCTGGAATATTATGCATGAGCAGTCCGACAAGTATGTTTTTTTGCTTTTTTACATCAAACATGAGGTGTCGAATTACATCCAAAGTGACTATTTCTAGTCGTCCTTGATCGGAGTTTAGACTGTAAGGTTTATTGCTTTTCCAGCAAGCTTTCATCTAAGGCGAGCAGGGATTTTAAGATTAGTTTGACAGTTGCTTTGTAAAATTCTGGATGGATTTCCGCAAAGGAATCACTAGGTCGGTGGTAATCCACATGGTCTTCTACTCCAAAATACAGGTGAGGAACTTTTTTTTCAAAAAATGCCCCATGATCGGAAGATCTGGTCCAATCCTCTGCTCCTGTACCTGGGATATCGTGACCAAAGCGAAGAGTTGAACCCGCTTCTACAGGAACTTTTTCAAGGATGGTCTTAAACTGGGGATAATAATGGGTCCCTGAGACATATACTTCCTTGGCATCACTTCGAGAAAGCATGTCCATATTCAAGTTTAATAGAATCTGTTCTAGAGAATAGGGAAAATCATTAACCAAGGCCTTTGCTCCTTGAAGACCCATTTCTTCCGCATCCAAAGCCGCAAAAAGTATCCCATGCTGAGGGCGATTTTTGGAGAAATACTCGGCTAGTACCAGCAGAGCAGCGGTTCCAGAAGCATTGTCATCCGCTCCGTTGTAAATGGAATCACCCACTGCATCTGGCCTTCCAATGCCCACATGGTCGTAATGAGCGGTGACTACGATTACTTTTTTAGAGGCTGTTCCAGGAATGAAAACGACAATATTGCTTGCGTCAACCACCATTTTCTTGGATCGGCGATCCTCAAAGGAAAATTTTTGAGTAAAATCTGGATACAGTGGTTCCACCAAGTTTAAGGAACTTAGTTCGGTCAAAATGTATTTTTGAGCCATACTGCTTCCCTCACTTAAGGGTTTTCTCCCCTCAAGGGCATCCGAGGATAGGTACTCCAAGTGTCGGAGGAGTTTGTTGCCGTCTATTTCTTGGGCATACAATCCCATAAAGGAGGCGAGAACTAAAATTATTGTAAGTAATTTGCGTTTTAGGAACTGCATCTGTAAAATGAATAAGTGAAGTACTGCTGTAAAAATACAGTCCTTGGGTTCAATCCCTCAGAAATTTTATGAAATATCACGCTCCCCTTCTTTTTTTTCTTTTTTGTTGCCTCTTCGCACAGGCACAGGGGACTTTACCCCCTACTTTTTTTGAGGGGAAGTCCATCGTGCTCGTTTCTAATGACCCTGCAGCCAAGCCAACCCTTACCTGGCAGGCCCTTGCGGATAGCATTCATCCGAATTTGGTCCGTGCTGGAGGAGACCCGGTAGCCTACTACGAACTCGAACAGGTGGCCTTGTCCGCAGAGCGTCAAGCGGAGTATGCCAAGGCTTTTTTGCAGCGCCAAATCCAAAACGTGATTCTCATCACCCGTCAAAAAGATCAAACCAGCATTCATGTCGGCAAATTTTCCGGGGATGATAAACTGATTCCCAATGTGGGTCTTTTTGGGGTTTCGGGAAAAGATTGGAAAACTGCGGCCCAACAATTTGCAGGGTATGGTGGTACCACGCCCACTAAAAATTTACTGGTTCCTGACCTGGCAGAGTTTCCAGTATTGGTGACTCAAGCAGCAACCTCAAGTGCCCAAAAATTTATTTCTCGAAACCCACTCAACTTAGAGGTATTTCGATTGGGAATCCCCTTGGAAGGAACTTCCGCTGTCACCGGCCCAATCAATACGTTTCGATACGGAGCCTATGGAAAGTCAGGAGAAACTGTATTGGCTGAGCAAAGCGCGCAAAAAGTAGGATTAGAAGAAATTTTTTCGAGCGCTTATCCACACGAAGTGGCCTGGATGATCGAAGCAAAGAGCAATCCACAACTCCTAGCCGACCGTATCCAATTTGTACTGGTCAAAGTAGAAGGACGGCAGGCTGACCTCATGAAAAGTATGGGACTAGAACCCCTCACAGGTGAGGAAGGAAGCAAGATAGTCGTGAAATACTACATCCGATTTTTAGTGCGTGAAGAATTGTATCTGGGACCTGTTTGGGACGCACACCCGGATTGGCGAATCGCTTTGAGACAATTTTTGGAAAACTTGAAAAAGTAATGCAAGAATGATTTTCTTGTCTCAAATGGATAAGCACCTAGTTAAATAGCCAAAACTCCTATTCAAAAGGATACAGCGATTCGTGTAAAAAAGGAATCAGGGCCAACACCATGGCTTGTTGGTAATAGGCTTCCCGAGTGATGATTCCTTGGGTAAGCAGGCCTACTGATCCACCTTTCTGCTTGGAGTTTTGTGACTGAAATACCAAATCATCCGCATGACCCAGCTCCATTCCTTCTCGGATCAACGCGACTACCTTTGGAGGTAAGTAAAAAGTGCCGGTCTTGGATTGGCTGCTCTTGCCCGAACGGTGCAGGACGTATATCCAAGCAAAGGCATACATACCTTGCGGATCCTCGTCCACTCCACCTTCTATGCCTACCCAATAGTCTGCATCAGGCACAAGAGTTTTGGCATGGGATACTCGATTTTTGGCACCAAGAAGGGTTTCCTCCTCGGATCGGGGCTGTGCTGGAATATTTGAGAGTGCGTCCACACCTTCCACTACACCCACTATTCCAAATGCTTGGGTAAAGGCTTCCCGGGTACAGCCTACTTTTACAGGGTTTTGGCTACCCACGATGACGCGTAGGGGAGTGAGTTGAATTCTAGGACTTGCAGTCAATGCCTTAGGCCATGTTGGTAAATACCTGGTTGACATCATCATCCTCTTCCAGGCGATCGATGAGTTTGTTGATCAATTCTTCCTGCTCTTCGGTCAACTCGGTGAGGGTGGTTGGGAAGCGTTGGAAATCTGCAGAAATGACTTCGATGTTTCGATCTTCCAAAGCTTTTTGCATCAATCCAAAATCCTCAAACTCGGTGTACGCAAAAATTTCACCTTCGTTCTCAGCGATTTCTGTGAGGCCAAAATCAATCAATTCCAATTCGAGTTCCTCAAGGTCGTATGCCGCTTTAGCAAAACGGAATACTGCCTTGCGTTCAAACATAAAACTAACCGATCCTGAAGTTCCCAAGGAGCCTCCTGCCTTGGCAAAATAGGAACGCACATTGGCTACAGTTCGGTTGGTATTGTCTGTAGAGGTTTCTACAATAAAGGGAACTCCAAAAGGCCCATAACCCTCGTAAACTACTTCTTCGTAATCTTTCTCGTCCTTGTTAGAGGCGCGCTTGATTGCCCCTTCAATACGATCCTTGGGCATTTGAGCACCTTTGGCATTTTGGATAACTGTCCTAAGTTTGGCATTACTTGAGGGATCTGGTCCTCCTGCCTTGACGGCCATGACGATTTCCTTGCCTAATCGTGTAAATACCTTGGACATTTTGTCCCAACGCTTGAATTTTCTCTCTTTTCGGAATTCAAATGCTCTTCCCATGGATTTGCTGTTTATAGGTAACAAAAATAACAATTTCTTTTTTCGGAAGAAGTGCAATTTTTTGAAGGAAATACAAGAATTAAAGCAGGTAAATAGAAATAGAAAAATGAGAGTTTTTTCTTCTGAATTAAACCTAGGCCTTCGGGGAGGGTCTAAATTTCGAAACAAACCAATAGCAACATGAAAAAATGGATCCTAGGAGCAGCAATCTTTACCTGCTTAAGTTTCGGACTTGCTGCGCAGCAGCACAAAAATTATAGACAGCTCAATTCAACTGAGCGAGCAGAGAAAATGACTGATCGGATGGCTGAGGAACTCAAACTTACAGCGGAGCAAAAAAAGCAGGTAAGCCAACTCGCTCTCGAAAATGTCAATCGTCAAGAAGAACTTTTAAAAAGTAGAAAGGCAGAATTCGAGGCCCAGAAAGAATACCGAAAGGCTCAAGATCAAAAATTGGCATCCATCCTAACAGAAGAGCAAAAACAGATTTGGGAACAACGAAAGGAAGCCATGCGATCTAGAGATGCCCATAATTCTCGCGGCGATCACACTCGAGGAGTGCGGCCAAGATCTCGAAGAGGGAGGTAAAAAAACAGTAAGGGCCAGAATTTCTGGCCCTACTTTTTACACACATTCATTAAAACTCCGTACGCTGCTCCTCAACTTCATACATGGAAGCGTCTTTCTGCGGCAGCAAAGAGGAGCCCATCAAATACTCATCCACACGCACTGCGGCTTCGCGGCCTTCCGAGATAGCCCATACTACCAAGGACTGCCCCCGACGCATGTCTCCTGCAAGGAAGACTTTTGGGTTACTGCTTCGATAGTGCCGTGATTTGGGCAAGTTGTTTTCCATCAGTTCCACGCCAAAGCTAGCCAAGAGATTAGATTGTCCCGGGCCCAGGTACCCGATGGCTAAGAAGGCAAGGTCACAGGGGATGGTCCGCTCGGAACCTTCCACTACCTCATAGGTCATTCTCCCTCCGGCATCCTTCCAGCCAATATCTGCCACCACCAAGCCAGTCAATTCTCCCTTTTCATTACCTACAAATTCTTTGGTAAGTACAGAAAAAAGGCGTTCGGCTCCTTCCTCATGGGAACTGGAAGTTCGTAAAGTCATGGGCCATTCGGGCCAAGGGTTGGCAATAGACCGCTGCATGGGAGGCTTAGGTAGCAACTCCAGTTGGGTCACGTGTGCAGCACCATGCCGCCTAGAAGTGCCAATGCAATCACTTCCTGTATCTCCACCCCCGATGACTAGCACTTGTTTACCTGTTGCAGAAATTGGATTTTTCGGAAGTTCACCTCCAATCACTTGGTTTTGAGGTCCAAGAAATTCCATTGCAAAATGCACTCCTTTCAAAGTGTTCCCAGGAATGGTTAAGGCGCGTGGTTCTTGAGCTCCAATAGAAAGAACCACTGCATCGTAATTTTTTAAAAGCTCATCCGCATCCCGATTTTTCCCTATTTCTGTTTGGGTTTCAAAGCGAACACCCTCTTCTTCCATCAAGGCAATTCTCCGATCAATGACCCACTTCTCCAATTTAAAATCAGGGATTCCGTAGCGAAGAAGTCCACCCACTTTGGCATTCTTTTCAAAAAGGGTCACTTCATGCCCTGCGTGGTTGAGTTGGTCTGCTGCAGCAAGACCTGCCGGTCCTGAGCCAACTACTGCCACCCGCTTTCCTGTTCTGCTTTTGGGTGGGGTAGCGTGAATCAGCCCGAGTTGGTATGCTTTTTCCACAATGTTTTTTTCAATCAACTCGATGGCTACAGGATCCTTGTTGATGCCGAGCACGCAACTCGCCTCACAGGGGGCAGGACAAATTCTTCCCGTAAATTCCGGAAAGTTGTTTGTACTTTTCAAAATACGAATAGCCTGATCCCAATTTTGCTGATATACGGCATCATTGAATTCAGGAATCACGTTGCCAAGAGGACAGCCATGATGGCAAAAAGGGACCCCACAGTCCATGCATCGGGCAGCTTGATTATTCAACTGCTTATCCGTAAAGGGGGTGTAGATTTCTTTGTAATCCCCCAATCGTACTTGTGGATCCCGGCTTCCGGGTGTTTCTCTGTTGTGCTTTAAAAATCCGTCTTTGGCACCCATATTAGGCTACTGTTTTTTCGTGTTGGAGTGATTTTTTTGCCAAGACAGCTTTGTAATCTCTTGGAATCACCTTGATAAACTTGGTCTTTGTTTGCTCCCAATTTTCCAAAAACTGTTGGGCAAGGGAGCTTCGTGTAAAGGCAACGTGTCGTTTGAGGTAGGTGTGCAGGGTTGCGAAATCTTGATCTTCCATTGGGTCAATGTCCACCATCTCCGGATTGATTTCGCCTTGGTACTGTTGAAGAATGTAGGCTATACCTCCACTCATCCCTGCAGCAAAATTTCTTCCGATTTCACCAAGGTTGACGAGCAATCCTCCGGTCATGTATTCACATCCATGATCACCTATTCCTTCAATGACTGCTTTGACCCCAGAATTTCGCACACAGAAGCGTTCGCCACCTTTTCCATTGATGTAGGCCTCACCCGATGTGGCCCCATAAAAGGCCACATTCCCGATAAGGATATTTTCTTCAGCTTTGAATCGAGCATTTCTACTAGGGTAGACGATTAATCTACCTCCAGAAAGTCCTTTTCCGAAGTAATCGTTGGCTTCCCCTTCTAGTTCAAAATTTACCCCGCGGGCAAGGAATCCGCCAAAGGTCTGTCCTGCAGAACCACTGAATACAAAGTGTATGCTGTCTTCAGGAAGGCCTACACTTCCATAGATTTTGGATATTTCGTTGGAAAGCATCGCTCCCACCGACCGATCCGTATTCTTGATTTCGAAAAATCCTTGAACCGGAATGGCTTGCTCCAAGGCTGGAGTTGCAGTTGCGATTAGTTTTCTATCCAAGACTTCATCCAAATCTACCTCTTGGTCGATTTGCTTATGGATGCCTACATGGCTAGGCACCTCTACCTTATGAAAGATTGGGGATAGGTCTAGTTTATCCCATTTCCAATGCTTTAGGTGGGTACTAGCCTGAAGGACCTGGCTTTGTCCTACCATCTCATCGATGGTACGGAAGCCAAGTGAGGCCATGATTTCACGGAGATCCTGAACGATAAACCTGAAGTAGTTGACTACATGGTCGGGGTCACCTGTAAATAGTTTGCGCAATTCAGAATCTTGAGTTGCAATACCTACAGGACAAGTATTGAGGTGGCACTTCCGCATCATGATGCACCCTTGGGCCACCAAGGCCCCTGTAGCAATGCCCCATTCTTCTGCTCCCAAGAGCGTTGCAATGGCTAAGTCCCTCCCTGTTCGAAGTTGTCCATCTGTTTGGAGGACCACTCTGCTCCGCAAGTTGTTTTTCACCAAAGTCTGATGCGCTTCTGCAAGACCTAATTCCCATGGAAGACCAGCATGTCGGATGGAACTTAGTGGGGAAGCGCCTGTGCCTCCGTCTGCTCCTGAAACTAAAATCACATCAGCCATGGCCTTGGCTACTCCGGCAGCCACGGTACCTACGCCTGCTTGGGAAACCAGTTTCACATTGATTCGGGCTGTTCGGTTTGCATTTTTAAGGTCGAAAATCAATTGAGCCAAATCTTCGATGGAATAGATGTCATGGTGAGGAGGCGGGGAGATTAAGCCTACGCCAGGAGTAGCATGTCGTACCCGACCAATCCAATCATCGACCTTATGCCCAGGGAGCTGTCCTCCTTCTCCTGGTTTAGCGCCTTGAGCCATCTTG
>JBANGF010000057.1:0-3891 GCA_037975655.1 Bacteroidota bacterium
GCCATCCTAGAAGAGGTATTTGTACCGCTCTACCTGATGCACCGCTACCAATTGGAGGCCACCAGCAAGCTGGTCGGTGGACTGGACTATACCTACAAAGTAAAAGGTGACAATCAAACTGCGCATGAATGGATTCCTGCCAAGAGTCAAAAAGAAGCCCTAGATGCACTTCTTCTATCCATCAGCACAGAACAATTGGAAATTCCAGAGTCCATATTGTCCTTAATTCCACCTCGACCCTATGGCTATGGAAAAAACCGCGAAACCTTCCCTTCCCGAACTGGACCTGTGTTTGACCCAATTGCTCCTGCAGAAAATGTGGTGGACGCCACATTCACCTTCCTTTTTGAGGCTGGAAGAGCGAATCGAATTTACTTGCAGCAACTTCAAAATAAATCCTTGCCAGGTTTAGAAACGGTGTTGGAGAAAGTGAGCAATCAAGTATTTAGTAATTCCATGCCAAAAGGCCTGGGTGTGGAAGTCAAACTGATGACAGAAGCCAAATTGGTCGATCACTTAATTGCGTTGTCGAAAAATGCCGGTGCATCACAAACCGTTCGTGCTTTGGTTCGAAATCAATTGCGCCTATTAAGCACCAACTCGGGTTCATTCTCAACCCTCTTGCAAGCGCATCGGGATTATTTAAAGCAAAAGATTGATGCCTACCTAAGTCTTCCTGAGGAATTAACTCCTCAACAAATACTCAACATCCCTGATGGGGCTCCCATCGGCATGGAATCCATGACTTGTGACTTTCACTAATCGAATCAAAGGCCAGGGTTTTCCTGGCCTTAATTTTTTATAAGAACTGCTTTTGAATTTGAGGAATGTTTCAGGTTTAAATCCCCTGTAAATCGGTAATTTTGCTACAGTATTTTAGTAACCCACAACGCATTTCCCCATCGCTTTCATGAGCAATCCGCTACTTTCTTCGTTTACAGGTCCTTTTAACACTGCCCCTTTTCCTCAGATTTCAACGGATCATTTTCAACCTGCCTTTATCGCGGCGATTCAAGAAGCCAAAAGGGAAATTGAAGCCATCAAGTCGGAATCCCTTCCCACCTTTGAAAATACGGTAGAAGCCTTGGAAAAAAGCGGAAAGCATCTTGGGGTGCTATCTGCTCTATTTTTTAACCTCAATTCAGCCGAAACGAATGCCGAATTGCAAGGACTTGCCCGGGAGATTTCAACTCTCCTGACAGCGCATGCCAATGATGTCTTGTTGGATCAGGAACTATTTCAGCGCATCGCCCAAGTTTACGAGCAGAAAGAAAATCGATCACTTACTGCGGAACAATCTACCCTTTTGGAAAAAACCTACAAGTCCTTTGTTCGCAATGGGGCCCGATTGGGGACCGCGGATGCAGAGACCCTACGGAAAATAGACCAAGAGCTAGCGCAACTGAGCCTAAAATTTGGGGAGCATGTGCTCGCAGAGACCAACCGATTCCTGCACTTGGTGGATCAAAAAAGTGAGTTGGAAGGTCTTCCAAATGGAGCACTAGAGGCGGCAGCACAGTTAGCAGAAGAAAAAGGTCATCCCGGTAGTTGGGCATTCTCCTTGGATTACCCCTCTTACATTCCGGTGATGACTTACGCCAAAAACAGAGACTTGAGAAAGACCTTGTTTATGGCATTCAATACTAAATGCGCCAAGGGAGACGAATTAGATAATCAAGCCATCATCAAGAAACTGATATCCTTACGACACCGACGTGCACAGCTTTTGGGATACGAAAGTCATGCACATTTCACCTTGGAAGAGCGTATGGCAAAAAGCCCAGGTACCGTTTTCGAGTTTTTGAATTCCCTTTTGGAAAAAGCCAAGCCCAAAGCCATACTTGATGTGCAGGAAGTGGCAGCGCTAGCCAAAAAGTTGGACCAATTGGAATCATTAGAAAAATGGGATTTCGCATACTACTCCGAATTACTTAAAAAGGAAAAGTATGCATTTGATGAAGAGGAACTTCGCCCTTACTTCAGTTTGGAAAATGTGATTTTGGGAGTCTTTGCCACTGCATCACGCTTGTTTGGACTTCGCTTTGTGCCCAATTCAGAAATTCCAGTTTACCATCCTGAGGTAACTGCTTACGAGGTCTACGACCGCGAGAATCGGTTTTTATCTGTGTTTTATGCAGATTTCTTCCCAAGAGCTGGGAAAAGAAATGGAGCCTGGATGACTTCCTATCGAGGTCAATTTCAGGAGAACGGAATCGATAACCGACCTCACGTTTCCATTGTGTGCAATTTTACCAAGCCGACCAAGACGAGCCCGAGTTTATTGACCTTCAATGAGGTGACCACCCTATTCCATGAGTTTGGACATGCCCTACACGGCATGTTGGCTCGAGGGGTATACGAAAGCCTATCAGGTACAAGCGTATTCTGGGATTTTGTAGAACTCCCCTCGCAAATTTTCGAGAACTGGTGCTATGAAAAAGAATGCTTGGATCTGTTTGCAAGGCATTACCAAACTGGGGAACCGATTCCTGCTAAAATGGTCGAAAAAATCAAGAAATCCGCCAATTTCCAGCAAGGATACATGACGCTTCGCCAATTAAGTTTTGCCTTATTGGATATGGCCTACCATAGCCAAGACCCAAGTCAAATCGAGGATATCAAAAATTTTGAAACGGAAGTACTAAAGGCTACCGAACTACTTCCAAGTTTAGAAAGCACACGCATCAGCACAAGCTTTTCACACATCTTCCAGGGTGGCTATTCCTCCGGATATTACAGTTACAAATGGGCGGAAGTTTTGGATGCCGATGCCTTTGAATTGTTCCAAGAAAAAGGTGTATTCGATTCGCAAACTGCCATTTCATTTGAAAAAAACATTCTTTCGGCAGGAGGATCCGAACATCCCTCCCTTTTGTATACTCGATTTCGTGGAAGAGAACCAAAACCAGACGCCCTCTTGAAGCGTAGTGGCTTAGTACTCGGAAATTAATACTTAGTTTATATCAACCTCGTTCTGCTGCATGACTTCAAAAACACTTCAACTCCCTCCCTACCTAAAGGCTTTGGCTGTATTGTCTTTGATGATTTTGGTAGTGTTTATCCTAATTGTCGGGAAGTCCATTTTAATCCCCTTGGCCCTAGGAGCATTTTTTGCAGTACTCTTTACCCCATTCAGCATTTTCTTAGAAAAATCCAAGGTTCCTCGTGTTCTATCTAGTATTATTTCACTTGTCCTGATGATCGGATTGGTTGCCGGATTATTGAGTTTTATCGTAAGCAACTTGATAAGTTTTTCTGCTGATTTTGCTAATGTTTCGGTTAGAATCAATACCCTTATTCAACAAGTAGACCAGTTTACAAGCACACAACTCGGTTTTCAACAGAAACTCGCAGATCAATTGGATCCGGATGCCTTGCTCAGTTTACTTAATAAATATAGCAGCAGTATTTCTGCCTTTGCAATCAATGCCATCGGATCCTTGAGCAGTCTTATTTTGATTCCTTTATTTATGTTTTTCTTTTTATTCTACAGGGATCACTTGGTCAGCGTACTCATCGCCGTTTTTAAAGATGCTGATCCCGAAGAAGTAAAGTTAAAATTAATCCGCTTGCGAAAAGTAGTGCTTAATTACATCTCAGGGGTTGGCAAAGTGATGGTGATTCTTGCCATACTCAATATCACCGCCTATTCCCTAATTGGAGTAGAGCATGCCATATTTTTCGGGGTAATTGGGGCAATTTTAAATATCATTCCCTACGTAGGACCGTTTATAGGAGCTTTACTTCCCATGAGTTATGCCTTATTAACCATGGACAACTTGCTCTCTCCCTTATTAATTTTTGGGGCATACCAAGCGATACAACTTTTAGAAGGCAATTATTTAACCCCAAAGATTGTGGGAAGTCAAGTCAATTTGAATGCATTCATGA
>JBANGF010000063.1:0-3455 GCA_037975655.1 Bacteroidota bacterium
ATTTTTCCGTCTAAAATATCTGCAAGTGTTTGAAGACGTTCGCTGTAAGTAGGAGGGGTAAGGGTATTGCCTTTTTGAGCCTTTGCTAGGTTGTATTTTTCCCAAGCTTTTTTGTATTGAAGTGCCTCATTAAAACCGTTACGTATAACTGCTTCAACGCCCATTCGAGAACGAGGTTGGATACCATTGCCTCTGCCGTGTACACGCGTAGGGTTCTCACCCAAGGCAAACTTGATCGTACGGGGAGCTTCCTGCATGATGATGTCTGCTGGATCTTCGCTTCCCCAGCGGTGCTTCAGCGTGGCATTTTGTCCACCTACCACGTTTGCTGAGCCGTGCATGGCATGGGAAACAGTCACTCCACCCGCAAGTGCTCGGTAGATGCCTAAATCTTGAGGATTAACCACATCTTTCATGCGGATTTCTGAAGTGATCGGAGCCGAGGCCTCGTTGACCACATCCAATCCCACATGAGAGTGGGCATCAATGATGCCTGGCATTACGTATTTGCCAGTTGCATCGATCGCGATTACCCCGGCAGGAGCGGTAAGGTTCTTTCCGATCTGTGTGATCACTCCATTTTGAACCAATACATCCGAAGATTCTAGGTTGCCTTTAGTGACCGTAAGTACGGTCGCGTTTTTTATCAATACACTGCCTTTTTGGACCTGTGCCTGGGACATCCCAACACCCAATCCAAAAAACGCAGCGAGAAGGTAAATGTGCTTTTTCATGTTTAGTTAGCTTGGCTAGGTGAAGAAAGGGTTGCTTTCACTGGAAAAGAACCCATCTGTGGTACAGACAAGGCGCCTTCCATATTTTTTCCATTGATTTCTCCCGAAATGGTTACCGTGAGGCTCATGCCTCCAGCAGCTACATCAAATTCGAAACTGAGGGTTTTACCTGTTAGGCTTGCATTTTTGATTGGTGCAGAGGCCTTTCCAGATCCAGATGGATCGTCGTAGGTAATGCTTCCTCCCAAAACTCCGTTTTCACGCTTCAAGGTGATTTCTCCTCCAGAACTTCCCGCAGGAGTTTCAGAAGAGTATTCCCATACTCCTTCTAGTTGAACTGCATTGGGAGTTGCTTCAGGCTTAGTGTTCGTGGCTTCAGCCTTTACTGCCTTCTTTTTAACTTCGTAATCAAACACATACCCATCGGCAATCACGTGCTTGATTTGGGATTCTTCCTTGAATAGGGAATCGGTTGTGAGTACCAAATTGGCAAGCTTTCCTTTTTCAAGTGTTCCTGCCATGCTGCTGATTCCTAAGATGGCAGCTGGATTTGTGGTCAATGCAGCAAGGGCGGCTTTCGAGCTCAAACCATTATCAATCATGGTTTTAAGGGTTTTTTGTACATCAGCCGATTTGGCATCCGTGGTGCTAAATCCAAACAAAATACCTGCTTTTTCCAAATTTGCCGCTTGCTTCAAGGCCTGGTCATATGCTTCTTTTACACGAGCATATTGCGCTTTGGTAGCTTCGGTGACACCATCTGCCTTTTGGGCTTTGATTGACTTATCGTCAGGAACCTGCAACTTGATCAGCACTGGAGTACCTGAAGATTTGATGAGATCAATCACAGATTCATAGTTTTCCAATCCAGTAAGCACCAATTTGAAGCCCAATTCTTTCTGCAAGGCTAAAGCGCGGCGAATTTCTAGTTCAGAGCCTGCTGTGAATAGCACCGGAAGTTGCTTCTGCACTACTGGCATAAATGCAGTATGTGTAGGGCTTGCCTGCGGTCTTTTCACGCCCGGATTAGCAGCGAACATGCGCTCATGGTCAATTACTAGTGCTGTGTTTTGGTATATGTCTCGAAACTTAGCCATAACTCCAGCTAGGGTAGCGGGATACATGCCTCTTGAGCTTCTGAAATTTGCCGCTACTGCAGCATTTGTTCTTAAGAAATTATTTGTTTTCGGTTCCCCCAACAATACAATAGCAGTTTTTCCAGGAAGCATGCCTCCATCTGGCACCACTTGGCTCAAGGTAAATCCTGCTTTTCTCCAGTCATCTACTTGAGTACTGGCTGCAGAATAGGAGTCAGTAGCCATTCTCCAAGGTGTGATTCCTGCCACTTCATCGGGTGGGGTAGAAGACACAAAATCCTTAGGACGTTCCACATCTTTAGGTTTGGTGATTCCCATGTTGCCAGCACCATCGATAAATCCTGGATAAACGAAAAGAGAGTCACCTGCTATAATTTTCGCTTCCTTGGGTAGTGCAAGTGTGGCACCTACACCTAAAATAACTCCGTCTTTGATTAGGATGGTGGCTTTACTTCCTGGGTCTCCAGGAGCTTTAAATACTGTGGCGTTGGTGATTGCATAAGTGCTCGTCACCCTACGTTTGCCTGTAGGATCACTTTGCGCCAAAACGGATTGGCTGAACCACCCTGCTACCAACAATCCCAGCATGCCTGCCTTTAGAAATTGTTTGTTCATTCTTGAATTGGTTAAACTTTAGTTAGCAAACTACAAATTGCAAGAAGAGTTCTTGCAAACATTTTTTTGACAATCCATTTTCAAGGATTAGTGGTACAATAGCTGGGTAAGAATCGGTATTTAGGTGACGTCTATTGGAGCCAAATGATAACTAAAAATAAAACATCAAGTCAATTCACCAATGCTGTTTACTAATTTCATTTTCCTAGTCCATCTTGCAGGGATTTCTTGCCCAAACTAAAGCCCCAATTTCTCGTTTAGACTTTAAATTTACAGCCATGAATACAGACAAACTACTGCCCAAAACCGAATTGAATTGCCCCGAAGGATTGGAACTAGTCTTCTTGGGAGGAGGCTGCTTTTGGTGTACAGAGGCCGTTTTTTTGCGATTGGAAGGGGTAAAAGAGGTGACGCCAGGGTATGCTGGGGGTATAGTCATTCAACCTACCTATGAAGCCATCTGTACGGGGACTACAGGTCATGTGGAGGTGATTCAGGTAGTGTTTGATCCCAAAATAATCAGTCTTGAAACCCTGTTGGCAGTTTTTTGGGCCACGCACGATCCCACTACGCTGAACCGTCAAGGAGCCGATGTAGGGCCTCAGTATCGTTCTGCAATTTTTTATACGGATGCAGCCCAAGGACAAAAAGCACAGGCTCTTAAAGAAGAATTAAATCATTCAGGGGTTTACTCCAAATCAATTGTAACTGAAATTACGCCCTTCACTAATTTTTATTCGGCAGAGCTGTACCATCACAATTATTTCGCATTACATGGTCAGCAACCGTATTGTCAGTTTGTAGTTCGACCAAAGGTGGATAAACTGAAACAGCTTTTCGGAGACCTTTTGAAGAAAAAGTAGAGGATTATTGGGTTTTGGAAACCTAATCCGAGTAGGATTTGTAGAATTTGAATTAGGCTAAAAAAGTAAGTGGCTTTGATTTTCTTATATCCCATAAAAAATGCTAATTTTGAAGAATTTATCCCTTTGGTACTAAGTGGAGAACA
>JBANGF010000127.1:0-7816 GCA_037975655.1 Bacteroidota bacterium
AAGACCCCACTCTCGGAATCGGAACTGAGCAAAGATTGCCTTCAATTTTTAAGTATTTCTGGGCAGCCCATCAAGATATCACGCCTCTTTATCGGTGAGGAGCACAAATACCAAGTGGAAGAAATGTACGCCCATTGGCAGCTTCCTTTAGGTACCTACAAGAAACTTCAATTCGAGGAATCCTGGTACCAAAAAATCAGCAACCAGCCCACCAAAAGAATCCGATTCCACTACATACAGCCAGAAAATTTTGGGATAGAAAATGGGGATTCCAGCGATTGGGGGCGTTTCTCTGAATTTACCGAAGCCTACTATACTTTTCTACATGAGTTAACCAACATTCAGGCCGCCTCTGTCAATCTTGTTTTAGAGGGCGCGCCCGTAAAGCAGCTATTTGTAGACGGAGGCTTCAATGCCAACCCGATTTTTCTGGAGCTGCTGCGCAAAAAACTTCCAGGAATCGAACTTATTCCGAGTGATTTTCCAAATGGCTCCGCTTTAGGAGCAGCAATGCTCGTGAATATGAACGCTAGCGCTTAACTTACCTCAATGAAAACCAAGTCCCCATCCGTTGCCTTGTTTATCCCTTGCTACGTAGATCAATTCTATCCGCAAGTGGGTATTGCAACTTTGGAATTATTGGAAAAATTAGGTTGCCAGGTTACCTACCCTTCGGGTCAAACCTGCTGTGGACAGCCCCTAGCCAATGCGGGGTATGCCCGGGATACGGTAGGCACGGTAAGGCACTTTATCAAGACCTTCAGTGACTATGACTATGTGGTCTGCCCTTCAGGAAGCTGCACCCTGCACGTCAAAGAGCACTTTCCTGCTATTGCTGGCCTAGAAAAAGAACAAGAAGACCTGGAGCATAAAATTTATGAACTCACCGAGTTTATTACCGATATACTAAAAATCGAACGGCTCGAAGGAAAATTTCCTCACCGCGTAAGTTTTCACTCATCCTGCCATGGGCAGCGAGGGCTGCACCTCTCTTCTGGATCGGAACTCAACCAGCCTCCATTTAATAAGGCCCGAAAACTCCTAGAAAATCTGGAAGGATTGGAATGGGTGGAACTCAGCAGAACAGACGAATGCTGTGGCTTTGGAGGAACTTTTGCCGTCACCGAAGAGGCACTTTCCATCCAAATGGGCAAAGACAGGCTGGCAGATCACTTGGAGCACAAGACCGAAATCCTCACCGGTGGAGACATGTCCTGCATCATGCACTTGCAAGGCATTGCCACCCGATCCAAGCAGGAGTTAAAGTTCCTTCACCTGGCGGAAATTCTAAACCAGGCCCTGTCATGACACATCCGGAGAATGCAGCCGAATTCCTAAAGGATAGCCAAAAAGCAAAATGGCACGATGAAACCCTCTGGTTTGTTCGCGATAAGCGAGATAAAGTCAGCAAAGGCATCCCCGAATGGGAACAATTACGGGAGTTGGCCTCTGGCATCAAGGACAATGTCCTTGCAAATCTTGCCGACTACTTGGAAGAATTTGAGCGCAATGCCACAAAAAATGGAATCATTGTCCATTGGGCAGCAGACAGCGAAGAACACAATCGCCTGGTATTGGAGATCCTGCAACAGCAAAACTGCAAAGCCGTAGTCAAAAGTAAGTCTATCCTCACGGAGGAGTGCCACCTCAATCCCTACTTGGAAAAACACGGCGTCGAGGTGGTAGACACCGACCTTGGAGAGCGAATCGTCCAGTTTCTCAACCAGCCCCCCAGCCACATCGTCTTACCGGCGATTCACCTGAAAAAAGGAGAGATTTCCGAACTTTTCCACGAGAAACTGCATACCGAAAAAGGCAATGAAGATCCGGCCTACCTCACGCAGGCCGCAAGGGTTCACCTGCGGGAGAAATTCTTTGCAGCCAAGGTAGCCATCACCGGGGTCAACTTTGGAATTGCGGAGACGGGGGAATTTGTCGTATGCACCAACGAGGGCAACGCCGATATGGGTGTCCACCTGGCTCAGGTACACATCGCTTGCATGGGCATCGAAAAAATCCTCCCTAGAAGGAAAGACCTGGGGGTATTTCTTCGCTTACTGGCTAGATCGGCCACCGGGCAGCCCATCACCAACTACAACTCTCATTTCAGAAATCCATCGCCCGGAAAAGAAATTCACCTCATCCTCGTGGACAACGGCCGTACGGCCCAACTGGCACGAGAGAAATTTAGAAACTCCCTCAAATGCATCCGCTGTGGGGCCTGCATGAACACCTGCCCCATCTACCGCAGAAGTGGGGGATTTAGTTACAACAGCACCGTTCCAGGACCGATTGGGTCCATTTTATCGCCAGGGTTAGATTTGAAGAAGCACAGCAGCCTCCCCTTTGCCTCCACACTTTGCGGAAGTTGCACGGATGTTTGCCCAGTGAAAATCAACATCCACGAGCAACTATACGAATGGAGACAGGAGGTGACCAAAACGAAGGGCGATTTCGTGAAAGGCTTGGCCATGAAGTTGGCAAACGGAATCTTCAAGAGTCCTATGGCCTACAAAATTTCGGGAAGCCTGATGCGAAATGCGGTAAAATCCCTTCCGAATAGCATCATTTATCATCCTTTGAATAGTTGGGGGAAAAATAGAAACCTCCCAGACCCTCCTCAGGAATCTTTTCAACAGTGGTATCGAAGAAACAGGTCATGAGCAGCAGAGAAAAAATCTTAAGCGCGATTCGGAGCCTGACCCTCGAACCCAAAGGGCTGCCCGAAATCCCTAATTTCAGCGGTTCAGGAGATTTGGTGGAACGATTTACGCAATCCATCTCCGGCAACAAGGGCGAAGTGCTATCCAAAAGTGAGTTCAAAGAATGGTTATCAACTTCTGGCTTTTCAAAAGTGATTTCCCTTTCCCCCCAGTTCTCCGAACTAGCAACCCTTCCTTTGCCAGAGGATCCACATGCCTTGGAGACCTTGGAAGTAGCCATCCTAGATGGGCAATTTGGGGTAGCAGAAAATGGTGCCATCTGGCTTGAGGATACCCAGCTTGGACTTCGTGCGCTCCCCTTTGCAACAGAGCATTTGGTGATTGTTCTCGATCGCAACCGTCTTGAAGACACAATGCATCAGGGCTATGAGAAAATAGCAGCGGCCCATTCCGGCTTTGGACTATTCCTTGCTGGCCCCTCCAAAACCGCAGACATTGAGCAGTCTTTGGTCATTGGAGCGCAGGGAGCCAAGAGTTTACGGGTAGTTTTAATTTAAGGTCAGACAAGGTTAAAGTAGCAAGTATCAAGTAGCAAGTATCAAGACGCTTCTAGAAGCAAGAAACGAGATACCAGTCTGCCGACAGGCAGACAAGAAACGAGACTAAGGGCTTTGGTTCCTCAAAGCTGGTTTCCGGTCATTTCGATGGTTCCCCAATTCAACATGCTGCACTGGGCGTTCAGCGTTCGACATTGGTTTCAATTCCGTATTTCGTATCTCGTACCTCGTACTTCCTATTTCTAATTTAAGAAAGCCTTCCCTTACACCTTCTCTACCCAGTCCACTCCGGTGTCTTTCCAGGCTCGATCGCGTGCTGAATTGAGTACTGCCTCACACACTTTCTGCGTTTCAAAAGCATCGCGGAAGGTAGGGTGACAAGATTCACCAGTCTCCAAACTATGGAAGAAATCAGCCACTTGGTGGATAAAGGAATGTTCGTAACCAATAGAGGTTCCCGGGATCCACCAGCGGTGCATGTAGGGATGGTCTCCATCTGTCACGTGAATGGATCGCCAGCCGCGCACCTTGCCTTCGTCGCTGTGGTCAAAATATTCCAAACGGGTCAAATCATGCAAATCCCAACGGATAGAGGCATGCTCCCCATTGATCTCAAGAGTGTATAAGGCCTTGTGTCCTCGTGCATAGCGCGTGGCTTCAAAAAGCCCAAGAGAACCATTGTCAAAGTGGCAATGAAAAATACAAGCGTCATCAATTCCTACCGCCTGCTTTTTGCCCGTGTCCGAATGCACACGCTCCTTTACAAAAGTCTCGGTCATGGCGGAAACATCCTTAATGCCCCCATTGATCCACATGGCCGTATCGATGCAGTGTGCCAACAAATCGCCCGTTACTCCAGAGCCCGCTGATTCTACATCCAATCTCCAGGTTCCATCTCCCCCTTGAGGCAAGTCCGGGTTAATAGTCCAATCTTGAAGGAAGTTGGCTCGGTAATGGAAAATCTTGCCCAGCTTACCGGAGGAAACGATGTTTTTGGCTAAGGTCACTGCCGGTACCCGGCGGTAATTGTACCATACCGTATTTTTTACACCTGCTTTTTCAACTGCCTCCAGCATGCCTTTGGCTTCGGCAACGGTTCGGGCAAGCGGCTTCTCACAGAGGATCATTTTACCAGCCTTTGCCGCAGCAATGGCTATTTCTGCATGCATGTCGTTTGGCGTGCAGATATCCACTGCGTCAATATCCTCTCTGGCAATCAATTTCTTCCAGTCTGTTTCGTAGGAAGCATAGTCCCATCGCTCCATAAAGGCTTTGGCATTGGCTTCTCTTCGGGAGCAGCAGGCTTGCAATACAGGTCGATATTCGTATTCAGGAAAAAAGTCAGCCAAGCGCTTGTAGCCATTGGTATGAATTCTACCCATCAGCCCTGTGCCGATGAGGCCTACACGAATTAATTTTTTGTTGCTCATAATTCTAATAAGTAAGAAGTAAATGAAAGATCTCTAGTGTTCAAAATTTGGGTAAGGGACATTGGATTTTATTGCGCTAAGGCAGCCACAAGAACAAACTCATAGCCCTCACCCTCCATGTCCCTGTGCGGCACGAACTGCTATCATCGCAGCCAGGATATCGTTCCAAGTTTGCTGCTTTTCCATCACCGCATTGGGGAACATGCAGCCATCCCAGCAAATATGTGTCAAAGCTTGGTTGTAATTCCCAGCAGCATCTCGCATCCAGTAACCCGCATCATGGGCGATATCGAGCAGCCCATTTGGATCGGTAGCCTGGCAGTGACGACCAGTTTTATCGTGGGATCCAGATCCAAACACCGAGCCGTCATTCTGGGCCACGTGGAAGTCGATGGTCCAAGGACGTAGGGCATCTGAAACGGTTTTGATGGCAGCCTTGATCACTTCCCTATCCTTTAAATCTGCATCAACTGGGAGAATACGATGCTCCGGGGCATTGTAGCCCATAGTATATAGGAAGGTATGTGACATGTCGGCCTGGAAACCCACATTCTTTCGATCGGTCATTTCCAGCAATTCGACCATATGCTTCCAGCTGTGCATGCCTCCCCAGCAGATTTCTCCTTCTGCGGCCAACTTTTCTCCATAGCCAGCGGCAACATCAGCGGCTTCTCGGAAAGTTTGAGCAATCAATTTGGAATTGCCGAATGGATCCTTGGCCCAGTCGGATACGCCTGCAGCGGAGTCAATTCGTACGATTCCATAATCCCTGACGCCAAGTGCCTTCAGCTGCTGTCCAAATTCACAAGACTTGCGGACCATCTCCACAAAAGTTTTGCGCTGATCGGCTGTACCCATGGCAGAGCCTGCCCAGATTGGGGCTACAAGGGAGCCTACTTTAAGGCCATATTTGGAAACTTTCTCCGCTAACTTTTTAGCTTCGTCCGCCTGATCTAGGTAGATATGTGGTTCAAGTAAGCCCACGTCAATTCCATCAAATTTGACTCCGTCCACTTCCGCTGCAGCGGTCATTTCAAGTAACTGATCAAAGGCGATTACTGGTTCTGAGTCTGGGCCTTTTCCCACCAAGCCTGGCCAAGTGGCATTGTGCAGTTTGGGTAATGTATTCATTGCTATTTTGGGTTAGTAACGTAGTGTAAAAACAAAATCCTCTAATTATTTAATCACAATACCATCAAATCAGGATTCTTGGGCCCAAAATGCTTGAGCATCACGATAGGATCTGATTTGGAGGTATTGGTGATTTTTACTCCTTCCTTCGCAGCAGCTTCGGATACGAAGTATTCATCCTGGGTCAACTGGCCAAAACGGATCAGTGAAGGAGTTTCAATATCCCAAGCACCCATTTTTCCATGCCCTTGCATCATGATCATGCCATAGGCTGCTGCATCTCGAATCACGACCGTCTGCCCAGGTAGTACAGTTAGTTCCTTGGCACTGTAATCATGAGAACGGTAACAAATCCAGGTTTCCTGGTAGCCCGCAGCCTGCATTTGAGCAGGGTCCGCTACCGGCTTGGGTTCCATGTAGTGGTTGTCCATCAAGTTGGGATTGACGTTGAGATCCCAGTCGATCATTTCCAACAAGAGTTCGTAGTCTCCCCAACGGTTTTTTGGACAAGCATTCCAGAGCAACTCCTCCGGAATAATGGCTTCATTCACCAAAGATTGGTACATCGCAAAAATGTCGGAAGCCTTTTGGGGTTCGTAGGTACACATGCTACCAGGCGCATGGAGCATCCCAGGAGGGACATCCCAACCCGTACCCGGCTGCAAGCGAAACGCCTGGGAGTAATTGGTGATCTTGTTATCCCCTTTGTTGAAATTCTTCAAGCAATCCAGAATCGTCTCCTTGCTCGTTCCCGGCGCAATGCCAAAGAAAGTGTATGGGAAATCCCCTCCGTGGTTGTTCACTTGTGGGGGAAAATAGTAGGCTTCTGGCTTTCCATTTTGACCTGTCAATTTGCCAAACTCATCCGATGGGTGAATATGGTGCGGCAAAGGCCCCATGTTGTCAAAAAATTTGGAATACATGGGCCAAGACTTGAACTCATTCCATAGGCGAGAACCAATTAGGTCAGCGCCCAGTTCCTCTACTGCATCCTTGAGCAGCCCAAGCGTTACTTTTCCGCCATCCTCCAGGGCAATGTGACTTAATCCTTCATTTTTTGAAGTCAGTGGTCCGTTTTGAGCAGCAGTGGTAGAGGCAAACCAGCGTTCATCGATGCCTCCACGCATACCTCCAAAGGCATAATAATCGTCAGGATGCAGTTTAATTCTTCGTCCCGGCACACAAAAAGATCGGGGCACCCAAGTGGGGGTCAATCGTACAATTCCTTCGCCCTGTTCGAGCGCTTTTCTGGCAAAACTCATAGGTCTGTATTTTGGGTTAGTGTTCCTCTATTTTTTTTCGTTTAATTCATTGAAAAAGTGGCAGGTCCTTTTGAACTGGGTCAAGAAAATTCCCGAGCAGCCTCACCTACCAATACGCTGAGGTGGAGTTCATACCTTCGACTTTCGCCAGGCTCTAGCTCTACCAAACTCTGATTTGCTCGTGCTGCAGCCTGTCCAATCGGTGGATTTGTAGCGGGCTCAAGTGCTGTCACGTATTCATTTTTTCCCCAATGCTGCCAATGGATAAGCCAAGGCAATTGGGTTTTGGAAAAGGAAATCTTAAGCCCCAACCCCAATTGATCGTTGACATAGCCACACACTACGCGTTGCACCTTATCTCCCTGCGGGTCAATAAAGGCTACCTCTTCCCCAAAGCCAGCATGGCTATCCATAGGGGCTGGACAGTTTTTGAATCCATCTTTTCTTGAATTTGGACGAATGTCAGACTCTCCAGGTCTCGGTTGCAACTCACCCTGCCAGACGATCCGTGTTCCTTCATCAATCAATGGCCAACCGCAATTGATATGGTACAAAAACATATGTGGAGCCTTTGCATTCCCACGATTTGTGACTTGGTCGTGTATCTGAATTTCTGCCGATCCGATTGTTCCGGAGATCCTTCGAACGAGTTCCAAACTGGGACCAAAAGTGCTGCTTTCGGTGACTTTACCGACCAACTCAAACCGCAAGTCACCAGAAAAAATATCGGGCTGCTTGATGGAAATTAGTTCGGCAGAAAGGTTGGAATAATT
>JBANGF010000142.1:0-4520 GCA_037975655.1 Bacteroidota bacterium
GGGTTTACTCAATGCGGAACTCAAGGAGCGAATTACCCAGCCGAAGCACTCTTCGCTATGGACCACCTTAGTTCAAAAAATCCTGTTCTTAGGTTTGGCCTTGGCAAAAGATAAAATTTACGCGCAATTTATTGCGGGAGAAGAGTCAGCACCGGAAAAGAAGGAAAACATTTGAGGTTTTACAAACCTCGAATGTTTTGAATATCTAAGAAGAAAACCTTCGATGTCTTGGAGACCTCAAAGGTTGACTAACCTCGAATGTTTTACTTCAAATGAAATAATTTTTAGAAAATAAAACCTTCGAGGTCTTGGAGACCTCAAAGGTTTGAAGAGACCTCAAAGGTTAGACATTGATCAGGGACTCTCGTCTACGCATTTTGCCAGCAGGCACTCCGTACATCATCTTAAATCTTCGGCAGAAATAAGCCGTGTCTTTGTAGCCCACTTCCTTGCCGATGGTGCGAATGGATTTTTTCGTGGTTCTTAGTAAATCTACGGCTGCTTCCAAGCGCTGGTATTCGATGTAGTCCTGGGGGTTGATGCCAGTGAGCATCTTAAAGTATTGGCCCACATAGTCTTCGGATACATTGGCGATTTTTGCCAGCACCTTGTTGGAGAGGTCTCCGCTAATATTGCTTTTGATGTAGTTAAAGAGGTCAATCAAGCGCGGATCCTTGAAATAAGTGGCGTTTGTGGATAGTTCTTCAGTGAAGAGTCGGTTTTTGAGGATGTGTCGAAGTAGTTCAATCACCAGTACTTCCGTCAGGGACTTCAAACTACGTTCCTTGCCTACTCCCGTGCTTTCAATTTCCTTCATCAGGTCCTCTACCAAGGTAGTGATTCGGTCATTGAAACGAATGATGAAAGGAGGGATGTCAAGGGAGTTAAAAAAGTTGACCACATCAAACACCTTGGACTCAAACTGAAATACCGAAATGCAGTCTTCTTCCGCAGATTTGATTTCCTTGTAGCTGATGCTCTGCAAGTGCTTTCTTCGGGTTTCAGCAAATTGCTCACCAGTGATTTCCTGCTTGGTTGTTTTGTTCCCAAAGGTAAGCGTCGTTTTCCGGTCCTTGGGAAGGAATATTACTTCGCCCTCATTGACGAGTTCTTGGTCCTCGCCAAACTTTAGGCTACCCTGGTGAAGCAATAGGAGCGTGTTTTCGTTCTCCTGATAGTTTAAAACCGTGATTGGTTTTTCGATTTTGTAGTTGTTGCCTTTCAAAAAGCGGACTTGAACTGATTCAATGACCTTGTTGTAATACTCCATAGCCGAATAAAAATTTAGAATTAAAAATATGATTTTTCCAATTACAAAACTGCATTTTAGAATCAAATAATTAAGAAGACACAAAAAAAAGGAGTAATTTTTGTCTAATTACCCCCTTCGGTTGAGTTGTTGTAGTTTATTTCAAGACTCCTCTTGAAATCACGATACGTTGAATTTCAGAGGTGCCTTCGTAGATCTGGGTTATTTTAGCATCCCGCATGAGTCGTTCTACATGGTATTCCTTCACATAGCCATAGCCGCCATGTACCTGGACTGCTTCCACGGTCACATTCATGGCAACTTCAGAAGCGTATAATTTGGCCATTGCCGAGGCTTGGGCATAATCTTCTCCTTGGTCCTTGAGCCATGCGGCTTTGTAAACTAGAAGGCGGGCAGCCTCAATCTGAGTGGCCATGTCGGCCAATTTAAACTGAATGGCTTGGTGTTGGCTGATAGGCTTGCCAAAGGCTTTTCGTTCCTTGGAGTAAGCCAAGGCCAGTTCATAAGCACCTGAGGCGATACCAAGGGCTTGGGCGGCAATGCCTATCCTGCCGCCATTGAGAGTTTCCATGGCAAAAGTAAACCCAAAGCCTTCTGCTCCAATGCGATTTTTTGCAGGAACCTTGACGTCTGTGAACATTAAAGAGTGGGTATCTGAACCCCGGATTCCTAGTTTGTCTTCTTTCTTGCCTACCACAAATCCCTCCCATCCTCTTTCGACGATAAACACCGAAATACCTTTGTGTCCCTTGCTTGCATCGGTTTGGGCAATGACCAGGTAGATGGATGCCGATGAACCATTGGTGATCCAGTTTTTGGTACCATTCAAGAGGTAATAATTCCCTTGTAGAGTCGCTGTAGTTTGTTGAGAAGTGGCATCAGAACCCGCTTCTGGTTCGGACAAGCAGAAGGCTCCTAGCAATTCTCCTGTGGCCAGCTTCGTCAGGTAAGTTTGTTTTTGTTCTTCAGACCCGTATTTTTCCAATCCCCAACATACCAGTGAATTGTTGACAGACATGGATACGGATGCAGAGGCATCAATTTTAGAAAGTTCCTCCATGGCGATCACGTAGGAAATGGTGTCCATTCCCCCTCCTCCGTAATTGGGATCGACCATCATTCCCATGAAGCCTAGCGAACCCATTTTTTGAATTTGCTCGGTCGGAAAGCGGGCTTCTGTGTCTCGTTCGATTACTCCAGGAAGTAATTCACTCTGTGCAAAATCACGTGCGGCTTCTTGTACGGCGAGCTGTTCTTCAGTAAAGTGAAAATTCATAAGCCAATTTTGGGTTTACTTCTGTGAAAGGTAGGAAAAAAGAAAAGGGACCGCTGTCCCTTTTCATGAAAGTTGGATTTGGATTAATCTCTATTTCCAAAGAAAACAAAGATGTAGTATGCCAAGGTAACCAAGGAAGCAAGAGCAGCCACCAAATAAGTGCGTGCAGCCCAGTTCAGGGCATCCTTGGACATGGCGTATTCTGAAGGAGTTACTACACTGCGATTTTGTACCCAAGCCAAGGCACGATTGGAGGCGTCAAATTCCACGGGAAGGGTTACCAAAGTAAACAGGGTCATGATGGAATAAGAGCCTACTACCAAGACTCCAATGAATTCATAGGGTAATCCTAAGGCAAAGCCACCAAACAATGAGGCAATCAAGATGAAGTTCAATACTTTGCTGGAGATATTTTGGATGGGAACCATAGCCGAACGCATGGTCAACCAAGAATAGGCAGTGGCATGCTGCACCGCGTGACCGCATTCGTGCGCTGCTACTGCAGTAGCGGCTGCATTTCTACCATAAAATACATCAGGAGAAAGGTTGACCGTCTTATCTGCGGGATTGTAGTGGTCTGTCAATTGACCTTCCACACAAGTGACACGCACGTCATGAATGTTGTGATCAGCAAGCATCAATTTGGCGATCTCCTCCCCAGATAGGTTTGCCTGAAGTGGGGTTTGGGAATATAGCTTAAATTTGGCTTTCAATTTGTTGCTAACCACAAATCCGAGGATAGCAAATACAACGACGATAAGGATAATCATGTCTAGTTAGTTTTTTAATTGGGTGTAACTACGAATTTAAGAAGTTAAAGGTTTTTTCCAAGCGGGAGTTTTCAGCATAAGGATCCAACTGATCAGTCCTACTCCGATGACCAAGAGCATTTGAGTGCCGTGAATGATCGCTGCAAATATTTTGCCATCGGCTTCAGGAACCCCAAAAACGACCAAAATATAGGCAACTAATGCGTGGAAGGTGCCAATACCTCCCTGAACAGGCGCGATCATTCCAATAGTTCCCATCACCATCACCAGAAGTACTTGGCTTCCCGACAAATTGGCAGCCGACCCGATGCCTTGAGAGACGGTATACATGGTCAGGAAGTAAATGATCCAGATTACCACAGAGCTCAACCAAAATCCGAGCGGGTTTTTGAGGCGGCCGATTGCAAGTACCCCAGAAAGCAGCTGCCGGAAAAAGAGTTGCAACTTGTTGACCAGGCCATGGTTCCGGTATTTTCTACTTAGTAGATAAAGGAAAAAGAGAAATAATGCTCCTCCTCCAAGTAGTAGTGGGAGCTGGCGTAGAAGGCTAGAAGTCAAGGCAGAAAGATCCACTAGTTCTCCAGCGAGGGAGACAAACAGTTGTCTTTCGAGTAGAAATGCTAGAAAAAAAGTGCCTGCCATAAACAGGAGGTCCACACTTCTTTCGACGAGAACGGTGCCGATGGCTTGGCCAATGGGAATGCCGTTGTTGCGTGTCAGTACCGTGCAGCGAGCCACTTCTCCTGCTCGAGGGATGAGGAGATTGACTAGATAGCCCACCATCACCGCATGATAGGCTCGGTTGGAACTGACGGGCAGCTGGTCTGATTCCTGACGGAAAAGTAAGGCCCAGCGCCAACCCCGTAGCCAGTATCCAACCCAGGCTACGACTAGAGAAGTACCAATCCAAAACCAATTGCTGGAAGCCAGCTGCGTTTGTAGGCTGTCAAATTCAATGTCTCGGTACAAAAACCAAAAAATCCACAGGGCTATTCCCAGTGAGAGGGCCACTTGTAGGACTTGTTTGATTTTGGGATGCATGGTCAAATGACTTGGTTTTTATCGTCAGGAAATACCAGGATAGGCTGGTGGGTTTTGGCTTCCTCTGGGCTCATACCTGCATAAGCAATGATAATCACTACGTCTCCAACTGCCGCTTTTCTGGCTGCAGGGCCATTGAGGCAGACGATCCCTGATCCCCGTT
>JBANGF010000171.1:0-4754 GCA_037975655.1 Bacteroidota bacterium
AATCAGATTTTTGATAACTAATGATTCTCTAGTACATTTAAGCAATAAACCATTCACCCAACTCAGATAAAAAACTCGTATGAATAGACATTCCTCATACAAATGGATTGGCGGCGTTATTGGAGGCATTGCCAGATCTCTAGGCATCTCTTCTGGCTTACTGAGAGGCCTGTTTTTAGTGTTTTTCTTCGGCGTAGGTGGCTTAACTTTAGGAATAAGCAGTGGAGCCACAATGGTAATCTACTTTATTTTTTGGGTCACCCTAAGTAAAAGTTGATGCATGATAAGTCGAAAGAGGAATGGATCATCCTCAAAAATTTGACCATTGCTAGCTTAAAATTTTTACACTCTAGGTATTCTAAGGTGAAGAAAATTTTTTCTTAATTGCATACCTTTCTTAAATGCCCAATAAATTTTCAATGGAGAACTTCCTGGGCTTTTTTTTGATTAGTTTGCTATTTTCACCTCGATACGTCGGTTGAGCGGATTTTCCTTTTCGGTACCCTGGTAGGGATAGGCTGGAATTGTCCAACCGTATCCTTTGGTCTCAATTCGACTCGAATCAATCCCCTTTTTCACCAAGTAGTCCTTTACCGCATTGGCTCTTCGCAAAGAAAGGTCCAAATTGTATTTTTCTGTTCCCACCTTGTCTGTATGGCCTTCTACTACAATCCGAAGATCAGTTTCCGCTTTCATCAAAAGTAACATTTGCTCCAGCTCCTCTAGATCTGCTTCCTGATCAATCTGGGCACTCGCCTCCTTAAATAAGATGTCTAAATCAATAGCATATCCTTCTCTTGCAGGGGTAGAAAAGAAAGTGCTTGCCGTCAAGGGCTTTTCCAAGCCTTTCAAGTCAAGTTCGATCTCAATTTGATCTCCAAACATGCAGGGAGAAAATTCAAGTTCGTAGTTGAGTCCAAAATTGACCAGAAGATTATCAAACAACTGATTAAACTCATCTTCGTGGTAAATTTGGTAAAAATCACCTCCAGCAAAATAGGCGATTTGCTTGAGGTAATCTACATCAATATAGCTCCCGAACCCTACCGGTACGATGTTAATATTGTTGGAAATAGCCATGCGAATCACATCGCTAAGTGCCACTGGGTTTTGATCTGTATTGGTGTACCCATCGGTAAATAAAATGATGATTTTTGACTCGGATGTACTGTCCTGCGCCAGGGTGACCACTGCCTGATATAAGGCATCTTTGATGGCAGTAGAATTTCCAAAACCAGTCAAGCCAATAGGAGGTACCAGCACCTGAGCGATGCGGTCTACCTCAGTAGAAGTAACAAGTTGCTTGATATTACCCTCTCCATCAAACTTATGAATGGTATAAGTAGACGTCCCTTCTACTTCCCTTCGAGCATTGGCATTGATGGCATTAAATACGCTTTGCTGCAATTCACTGGCTCGGTCGTCCCCCATAGAACCGCTGTGGTCTAGGACAAAAGAATAATGACGCTTCACCGTACGCTTGGGGAGAAGTACCCATTTTTTGACTGTACATTCCACAGAATCTGGAGTGCGCAAGGTAATCTTATCTATATTGTCTTTAGTCAGGTCTTTTAAGAAGCGATTGTATTCAAAATCTCCCACTTGAAGGACACGTAGCCTTTTGATGTCGTAATTCTAGGAAAAAATGCCTTGGCCTCTAGCTCGGGAAGTTTGTTTTTCTCTATGGGAATGGCCCTAAACTGGGGCTGAGTAGTACTTACTACCGGTTTGGTAGCCAGGTACGTATCTGGGGGATTGTGTTTCTTTATTTCCGTCTCGTGCTTGTTGGTTCCTAACTTGTAGGGCAGTAAAAGCTTGTCTTTTTTAAAAATACTTTTGATCTCCTCCCAAGTTTTGGTAGCCAAGGCATCTAACGCCTCTAAACTTTTTTCTGCAGTAGTTTTAGAAGGTGCATGCCCCCCTGTTTCTTGGGCTAAGATTTCACCGCTCAAGCAAGTAGCTAGGAGCATCAAAAAACTGATTTTTATAATTTTTATTCTCATGCGTAATTCCTACCATTTGGTTTTAAAAGGAAATATAATTAAAAATGATTGTAGTTATCCAAGAAAAATAAGTTTACTTATTTTGAATAATCACTTTTCTAAAAAATTTATTTGATAAACCACCACAAAATACCATATTTAATATCGATCCTTTTCCCAAAACCCATTGCAAATGAAATCACGGAGAGAATTTATTTACACCTTAGGCGCCTTATCCTTGGCCACCGCATCAGGAGCTTGGACCATTACCAAAGGATCCTTCAAAAAAAATATCAACAAAAGAGACGCTATATTTTCCCTCCTAGAGGGTAAGCGCTTAGACGGTTATATTCCCAGTGCATTTTTTGTCCATTTTGGAGAAGGATACAAGACGGGCGATGCCGCAGTGGCCAGGCACTTAGAATACTTCCAAGCCATAGACATGGACTTTATCAAGGTCCAATACGAGGCAGAATTTCCCCGACTTAGCAGCATTACGCAGCCCAAGGACTGGGAAAATATGCCATTTTACAAAAAAGACTTCTTCGAGAAGCAGCTCTATGTGGTCAAGGAATTGGTGAAAAAAGGAAAACAATCGGCCCCTGTAATCGTGACCCTCTATTCACCCTTTATGAGTGCAGGACATTCTGTGGGAGGAGAATTACTCACCGAACATTTAAAGACAGATCCTGAAAAAGTGAAGAAGGGTATGGAAATCATCACCGAAAGCACCCTCCTTTTTGCTAACGAATGCATCAAGCTTGGCGTTGATGGATTTCTGGCCTCCACCCAAGGGGGAGAAGGCTTCCGCTTCCAAGATCCTGGCATTTTCAACACCTATGTCAAACCCTACGATTTGCAGGTCATGAATCGAATCAATGAAGCCTGTGAATGCAATGTATTGCATATTTGTGACTACGTAGCCGATTATGAGGATTATTCCCCATTTGTAGATTATCCAGGCCACATCGTCAATTGCTCCATGAAGTTGGGCAACTCCCTGCTTCAGCCAACTGACATTTACCAGCAGTTTAAGCGCCCCGTATTTGGTGGATTGGAAAAAAGAGGCCCTATTTCCAAAGACAGCAAGAGTAGCTTGGTCCATACTGTTAATTCAGTATTGAACCATGCACCGGAGCAATTTATTTTAGGAGCGGAGTGTGCCCTATTAGGTGATATAGATTGGAAGATGGTACGCTCTGCAGTAGATCTAGCCCACGATCGACAGCAAGGCTAACTTGATCTCATAACCTCTTAGTAGCTCAAAGCAAGTCATCCAAAAAGTCAAGTAATCCTCTCACGAGTAAGGCCTGAATAAAATCAGAACAAAGGTGATTACTCACTCAATAAGATCTTCATGTCCTCGATGCATTGATCTGCATCTAGGGGAAGTGTCCCGTTGTAAATTCCTCGAATACGCCCTTTTTGGTCTACCAATATAAAGTGCTCCGAATGTAAAAAATCGTTGCTGTTCTTCGTGAAACCAAGGGATTCTTCAGCAAAAAACGACTGCCTAGCAAGTGTGTAAATGGCCTCCTTATCACCCGTCAGAAGAGACCAGTGAGCTGAGGAGATTTGATTTACTTCACTATATTTTTTGAGCGTTTTGACATCATCAATCCAGGGGGTCACGGAAAAAGAAAGGAAAGCTACCTGAGGGTCTTCCAAAAATGCTTTTTCGATCCGCTTCATCTGGGACATCATGTCGGGGCAAATGTTATTGCAGGTAGTAAAAATGAAATTTGCCACGTAAATTTTGCCTTCTAGGGAATCTCCAGTCACCAAGATACTATCTTGGTTATAAAATTCGAAGGAGCCAATGCGATGGGTAATTTGCTTTTCAGCGGCAATTTCTGTTAAAAAATATGGGGTAAAGTCTGGTTCGTTGTAAAAAGGGATTTTGGAAGCCGACGGTTCTGAACAGCCAATCCCTAGCAAGCAAAAACTAATTAGGAAGAGGGACCTCATTTTCATTGATGCAATTTTTAGTTCCCAATAAGCCATATCGTCGGCCGTTGATCATCACAAAGTTGGACCTGATTCTACCATCGGCATGCCACATTTTTTGCACGCCTTCTTCACGACCATTTTTGTAGGTAGCCAAGTGAAACAATTGCCCATCTTCAGCCCATTCCTTTAACTCCCCTTCACAGGCATCGTTTACCGCAACATACTCAAATCGTTTGTTTCCATTCTCCCAAAATCCAGTTTGAAGTCCATTTTTAGCTCCATTTTTGAAATGCCGGATTTCCATAATTTTCCCAGAAGGAAAATATTTTTTCTCAACAGTCAAGGGAGCTTCTGGACTTGGACGAGAGCAACCCCATAACCCCAAAAAAAGAAGCAAATATTTTATCATTGTGAAACGGTGCCAGGGGTACCATAAAACCCATTCCCATTCAGGTAAGGTGCTGTAATGGTAAAATGGTAATGATAGATGCCTGCAGGAAAATCAAGGGTCGCATGCGTGTGTCCATGATACACGTCCAAGTTTGAATTGCTTACAGTTGTGCCGTTTTCTTCTTGGGGGCCATACACTGGAAAGCCATCCAGCAAAAAACCCATCAGCCCTGATTTGGTAGATTTCACGGTAGTCAAGTGCAAGGGTTCTACGTGGTAGTGGTACATCCCAGATTGCTGAGGATGTCCATAAAATTGGTCAAAGCTCGCCATTTCACCCGTCAATTCCTGATTATTTGGGCCTGCATACTGGTTGAAAAACGGCACCCCATTCAGTGCAATCCCAATGGGTCCTAAGGGAGTGGCAGCATG
>JBANGF010000205.1:0-4077 GCA_037975655.1 Bacteroidota bacterium
AGGTGATGGCCTGAGGTTCTAGGGAAAAATGAAGCTCTACCCAATTCGATGCTACTTCCACCGTATGAATCTGAGTAGCATATCCTAGGTATTGAACTACTACGTCATATAATCCTGGCCCCAACTTAAATTCATAAGAACCATTTTCGTTGGTAGGCACCCCATCTTGTAGATTTCGGATATACACCGAAGCAAAAGGGAGTGGCTCTCCCGCTGTAGTTTTTACCGTTCCTTTGATCCCTTGCCCAAGCGAAACTGTGACTAGGGATAAAAAAATTAAACAAGTAAGTAGAAAAGGAATACGAGACATATAAATCCAAGGCCTGTACTAAAGGTGAAGATGCAATGTAGAACGCAAGGGTTGCCAGGTAAGTTTTTCATGGTCTCGATTTTCCTCCTTTTGGGCTTCCTATTTTTACCATTATAACTTCTCAAAAGTAAAAATTAATCGTTTTTAATTGGTAATTGAAACGAGAATGAATCAAAGAGAAAGTGCTGATTTAGGGTCACTTAAAGAACAAACTAAAAGGAAAGGTGAAAAAAGAGAAAATTTTATTTTAGTTAATAAAAATTATTTTTTTTAAGAATTTACAAATGGAAAACGTTTTCCATTAAATTTATTTTAATATTTTTTAATAAAATTAGTATTTTATATAAAATAAAGGATATTCTTTTAAAAAGCCGTTTTTGGTTAAAATAGAAAGGTTTTTGTTAAATATTGCAAAATCCAATTTTATAGATGACTTTCGCTTCGAAATTAAGTACTCATACCAATTTCGTTTTTTTAAAACACATAAAACCCTATGAGAAATTATTTACCAAAACTAAAGTCATTGATACTTGCGATGGCGCTCTTTATGGGAGCAGTCATTGGTGTCAATGCCCAAAGTCGAAGCGTTTCAGGTACCGTCCTTGATGCCAGACTTGGAGACCCTGTTCCGGGAGCAACGGTACTCGTTAAAGGTACTACCCGAGGTACTGCAACTGATTTGGACGGTAAATTTACCCTTCCACTTCAGGCTGGAGATCAAGTGCTTGTGGTTTCCTTCGTGGGTTATCTTACCCAAGAAGTAGAAATCGGAAGCCAGTCAACCCTAACCATTAGCCTTCAGGAGGACGTTACGAGCCTTCAGGAAGCAGTAGTTATCGGTTATGGCTCGCAAGACAAAAAAGAAATTACTTCTGCGGTGGTGGGAGTAAGACCCGACAACTTCAACAGAGGTAACGTATCCAACCCTGCACAATTGCTTCAAGGTAAGGTGGCAGGTCTTTCCATCACTCGTCCAGGAGGTAACCCCAACAACGGATTCAATATTCGTTTGAGAGGTCTTTCTACCTTTGGAGCCAACTCTGCTCCTTTGATCGTATTGGATGGAGTCATTGGTGCTTCTTTGGAAAACGTTGACCCGAATGACATTCAGTCTATCGACGTGTTGAAAGACGGTTCTGCAGCAGCTATCTACGGTGCTAGAGGTTCTTCAGGGGTAATCTTGATTACTACTACCAAGCAAGGAAGCAAGCAAGGTACTACCAATGTAAGCATTAACTCTTTTGCTACAGTAGACAAGGCAACTAACTTGATTCCTGTCCTTTCTGCTGAAGAATTTGTAGCAAGAGGTGGAACAAACTTCGGTAGCAATACCGATTGGAGACAAGAATTGATCGATGATGGTTATTCTTTCACCACTAACGCTAGCGTTTCTGGAAGCTTTGGAAATACCAATTATTTAGCTGCAGTAAACTACCGTGACAACAACGGTATCGTTAAAGGAGTCGGCAACGAGAGATTAAACACCCGTTTGAATCTTTCTCAGGGTGCATTGAACAACAGATTGAGATTGAATGTCAACCTTTCTTTCTCTAACGTGAATTCAGAGTCTATCAACGATGCTGCCTTCCGCTATGCAACCATTTACAACCCTACTGCTCCTATCTTCGAAGATACTCCAGCAGCAAATCAGAAATTTGGAGGTTACTTTCAAAGAGACCTTTTTGATTTCTACAATCCTGTAGCTTTAGCAAGACAGCAAAAATTTGTCGGTGAAACCAAAACTGCTCTTCTTTCTTACAGAGCTGAGTTTGACATTCTTCCAAATTTGACTCTTTCTGCTCAGTATTCACAAGATAGAAGAAATACTCTTTCTGGAGGTTTCTGGTCTATCCAAGACTATCAAGTAGGTTTTGGAGCTCAAGGTTCCGCTGAAAGAAATACATACGACAGAAATCAAAGAATTTTTGAATCTACCCTTCGTTACGAAACCAATTTGACAGATAAGTTGAACATGACCCTCTTGGGTGGTGCAGGTGTACAGTACACTACCAATCAAGGATTTAACGCACGTGTTCGTCAGTTCTTATTTGACTTGGGATGGAACAACTTAGGGGCCGGAGCTATCCGTTTGGGTAACAGCACCAATATTTATTCTTATGCAAATGAGGATCAGTTGAACTCTGCTTTCGGTAGAGCTAATTTCAACTACGACAATACCCTCTTCTTCTCTGCAACAGTAAGAGCTGAAACTTACTCAGGATTTGGTGCCAACAACCAAACTGGTACTTTCCCTGCGGTTTCTCTTGGAGCTGACTTTACTCAGTTGTTTGACATGGGTATCTTCAACCAATTTAAGCCTAGAGTTTCTTACGGTATCACCGGTAACCTTCCTCCATCAGCTACTTTGGCATTGGGTGTGTATGGCAACGGAAACCGTATTGACCTAGATGGTGATCCCCTTACTCAAAACGATATTTTCGTAGGAATCAACCAATTCTCTAACCCAAACAAAGACTTGAAGTGGGAAACCAAGCAAGAATTTAACGTGGGTGTGGATTTCGGTATCTGGGATGGAAAAGTAACCGGTAGCGTTGACTACTACACCAGAAATATTTCTGACCTTTTGTTCAACGTTCCTGTAGCAACAGGTGCTCCTAACCCATTTGATCCAGGAAGATTCAACACGGCTTCTTCTACTTGGGTAAACTTGGCAGATTTGAGAGCTGCTGGTTTTGAATTTGCTGCTTCCGTAAACCAAATCGGTAAAGGAGCTTTCAAATGGACTCCAGCGTTCAACTTCACCATCTACGACAAGACTACTATCGAAAGCTTATCTGCTGGTGAGTTAGGGTTCCAAGAGTTGCGTTTTGCTACTCCAGGAGCTCCAGGGCAAAACAATAACCCTATCGTTTACAACCGAGTAGGTCAAACTTTGGGTGATTTCTATGGTCCAAGATTAACTGGATTGACTGAAAGAGGGGAATATATCCTTTCTACTACAGATCCTAACCAATTCGAAAAACTAGGTAACGGTCTCCCTAAAGGTGAATTCGGTTTTGCCAACACCTTTATGTATGGTCAGTGGACCTTAAATATGTTCCTTAGAGGAGCATGGGGACATGATTTGTACAACTCTTACAGAGGATTCTATGAAAACGGCGATACCGCTTCCAATACTTGGAACTCTGTAATTACAGACAAGACCCCAACCAGCCCTCTTGTAACTTCTACTCCTACTTTTAACAGCTCCGTGATCGAAGATGCTTCTTTCATCCGCTTGGACAACATGGAATTGGGTTACAATGTGAAAACAAATTCACAAAACTTCTCGTCTTTAAGAGTGTATTTTGCAGGTCAAAACTTGTTTACACTTACCAATTACACCGGTGTTGACCCTGAAGTACGCGTGAATGACTCTGAGAATGGAGATTCCTTTACTACCTCTCTATCTCCAGGTATCGAGCGTAGAAATACCTATTTCCAAACTCGTTCTTTCACTTTGGGCGTTACCGTAAACTTTAAATAACCAATCAAATTCTACAGATATGTTTAAATCATTTAGTAAAATCTGTTTAATGCTCCCGTTGGTTTTTGCCATGGGTGCATGTCAAGAGCTAGAGCAGGACGTTTTGGATGGGGTGACCGCGGAGGATATTGCCAAAAGCACTAACCCGAATTTGATTAACGTCCTTAAGGCTTCTGCTTATGCTAGAATCGTAGGTTCTTGGGGTGGACACAACAGTATTTGGTCCATTCAAGAAGTTTCTTCCGATGAAATGTCAATCCCTCAAAAGGGTGCCGACTGG
>JBANGF010000211.1:0-3997 GCA_037975655.1 Bacteroidota bacterium
TGCCTCGACCTTTTTTTCGTTGTATTCCCCTTCAATATCTTGAAACGTTGAATCTGAAGCCACTAGTGTAACCAATTCAGTATCTAGTGAATCGGGCAAAAATGCTTGGATTTGCAAGACATCTCGCCTACTGGAATCCGTGAAACTGAGCATTTCCTGTCTAATTGGGATAAATAAGCTGTCTGCTTTGATGCCCAATGAATCTAATCGAATCTGGGTAATGGGCTTATTGAAGGTGAGCTCCATTTTCAGGTTTTGGTAAAAACTCTTCCCTGAATTTACCTGAAGGCTAAGTTTTTCTGGTTTTCTTTCGGATACTGGGAATTTGGCCCAAATCAGAGAATCCTTACTAAATCCAACCGAATCTTGCACGCTGAGCGTTAATTGAAGACTGTCTTGTATGGGTTTTTTTGGATAAAAACGGAGCCGTTTGTCCCCTTGAACATAGAAGATATCCTCTCCTAAACCTTTTATTTCTACTTTGCGCCCTAATGGATTTCGGTTGAGGATGACATCGAAGTTTTTCCCAAAATTACCTGTTCGGAGCACCTTGATGGGAGTCAAATCTGCTTTTGCTAAGTTAAAGTAGGCGGAATCTATCTTTTCAGGATTAAGGTATACCGTGTCTGGTAAAAAGTCGTAGTCCTCACTTTTGAATTCTGCTTTCAGGTTTCCATTGTTATCCTTCCAAGCGTAGGCTCTGTAAGCCCCAGCTTTGAGATTGCTGAGGTTAAATTGACCCAAGGTGTCTACTTGGCCTAAGTAGTAGGGAGGTGCTGTAAAAACGTCTGTGCTATCGTCTAGCGGATAGATTCCTACCAAAACATTCTTGTAGTCTTCTTTACCTTCGGAAAATGCAAATTGAAGTCTTCCGGATAGATTCAAACTGTCAATTTGATTGCCAGTAGAAAAAACTAATTTGAGTTTCTCTGCAGGGTTTCTTTCAGAAATGTCTACTACAGACTTTTGGAAGTCAAATACATAGGTGGTGCTATCCTCCAATTCTTGCTTGAGCAGAACGGTAATCGTGTTTTTTAAGGCGGTAAATTCCACCAAGTCCTTGTTGATTTTGGGCGTGATGACAATTCCTTTTGCAGGATTATCCAGTCCCACATATTCATCAAAGGTCAGGACCATCTTTTCTGGTCGTATCCCGGTACTTTGATCTGCTGGATCACTGGAAATCAACTTGGGGGGCTCTTCATCCTTTGGTCCTCCCATAGGCGAACTCTGCTTGGCACAGGAAATGCATACCCAAGCGGCTAGGAAAAAGAGGAGGATGGAAAAGGGCTGTTTCACTTCTTTCTAAATATAAAAATGTTGCTGGAGTAGTTTCCCGGGATGCTTGCCCTCCTGTTGGAGCGGTATCCTTGTAGAATGGCTTTCCCGTAGCGTGATAATAGGCCAGCCTTGGGGTTTTTGTATCCTTCAGACAAGAGACTCACGTAGTAGGAATCAAAAATCATGGGCTTTACCTGAATCAGCTCCAATTCAAATTCACCTTGGATGACAGCCATGGATTTTTTGGAAAAGTGGTACAGGTGTCTAGGTACATCGTAACCTGCCCAGGTGGTTCCGTAGTAGTTGGCATCTTCCGAATGTGGATTTGGTACAGCAATTATAAGGTAACCACTTGACTTTAAGTGTTTTACAATGTTTTTTAGCGTCTTGCGTAGCCTGTGAATATGTTCCAAAACATGAAACAACGTGATCACATCATAGGACTCATCTTCAGGAAGTTCGTCCATAGTCTGGACGATTTGATTTGGAAGTTTACCCAACGCTTGGCCTCGAGCCTTCTCACTCGGTTCTATGCCTCGAACTGTCCATTTTTGTCTCTTGGCTTCTTGTAGAAACTCTCCTGTGCCACAGCCGTAATCCAAAAGTGACCCTCCTTTGCTTAATCCATAGATAAGGTCCACTTTCTTACGGATGCTGTAGTTCCGAATTTTTTGGTAAACCCACTGTGTAAAATTCTGAACTTTATCCTCGTGTGAATAGTACTCTTTAAAATCGTAATAAGGACCGATCTCTTCTTCCTTGGGTCTAGGGTTGGTAAATAGCAATTCACAGTCCCCGCATAGGCAGAGGGTAAACTCTTTTTGGCTTACGGCATAATCTTTAACCAGCTTGTGGTTGAGGATATTTCCACTTTTGCAAAGGGGGCACTTAATGAGGCGTTCAGACATTATCTTCCTAGGTAAACGGTCAAGATGGAAAGATCGGCTGGCGACACCCCGCTTATGCGAGATGCTTGGCCAAGAGTTTCCGGACGAATTTTGTGCAGCTTTTGTCTCCCTTCGTTGGAAAGTGCTGTGATCGCTAGGTAGTCAAAGGAGCTAGGAATTTTGAAATCCTCCATGTTGGAGAGCTTCTCCACCATGAGCTGTTCTTTTTCCAAATAGCTTTCGTATTTGATTTGTATCTCTGCTTGCTCAATGACTTCAGTAGGATACTTTTCTAGGTAGGCAGCAAGTTCTTCCGAAAGGGTTGCCAATTCCTTGATTCCAAGTTGTGGACGTTTGAGTAGTTTTTCTGCCGAGATTTTTTCGGTAATCGTGGCGGTTTCTAGTTGTTCAAGCCCTGCATTAATTGCATCAGGGCTAAATTTCTTTTGTTTCAAGTCATTGACCAGTTTAGCGGTTTCTGACTTCTTGTGGTTCATCTTTTCGAAGCGCTCTTCACTTGCCAAACCGAGTGCGTGTCCCAGGGCAGTAAGCCGAAGGTCTGCATTGTCTTGGCGCAGGGAAAGACGAAACTCTGCTCGTGAGGTAAACATGCGGTAAGGCTCTTCGGTCCCTTTGGTAATTAAATCATCGATCAACACGCCGATGTATGCTTCAGAGCGCTTGAGGATTAATGGGTCTTTTTCTTGTACGCGCAAACTCGCATTGATTCCTGCCATCAATCCTTGACAAGCCGCTTCTTCGTAGCCGGTAGTTCCATTGATTTGACCCGCGAAGTAGAGATTGGAAATGGCTTGCGTCTCCAGGGTAAGTTTGAGTTGGGTGGGCGGAAAGAAATCGTATTCGATGGCATAACCTGGTCGAAACATTTTGGCTTGTTCAAATCCGGGGATTTTGCGTAGTGCAGTGTACTGAACATCTTCGGGAAGAGAGGTAGAAAAGCCATTCACATAAATTTCCACCGTGTTCCATCCTTCTGGCTCTACAAATATTTGGTGACGCTCTCGTTCAGCAAAACGGTTGATTTTATCCTCAATACTTGGGCAGTACCGTGGGCCAAGACCTTGAATACGTCCATTAAACATAGGAGATCGGTCAAAGCCCGTTTCTAGGGTCTGGTGAACGGCTTTGTTGGTGTAGGTAATCCAGCAGCTTCGTTGAGTTTGCAAGGGACTGGTGCTATCCAGGTAGGAGAACTTTTCGGGTTGTTCGTCTCCGAGCTGCTCCTCCATTTTGGAGTAATCCAAACTTCTTCCGTCTACCCGAGGCGGGGTTCCGGTCTTCATTCTTCCTGCTTCTAGACCTAGCGACACGAGTTGCTCTGTGATTCCTTTCGCTGCCCCTTCGCCCGTTCTTCCTCCTCCAAACTGCTTTTCACCGATGTGAATGATGCCATTCAAAAAGGTGCCATTGGTAAGTACGACTGTCTTGGATTCGATCTCGATTCCTATGCCGGTTCGGACACCACAAACGGCACCGTTTTTAATCAAGAGGCCCGTAATCATCTCTTGCCAGAAATCCAGGTTTGGTGTGTGTTCTAGCGCAAGACGCCATTCTTCCGCAAAGCGCATGCGGTCATTTTGCGTACGTGGAGACCACATGGCAGGTCCTTTGGAACGGTTGAGCATGCGAAACTGAATCATGGACTTGTCGGAAATGATTCCCGAAAGCCCACCCAAAGCATCTATCTCACGCACGATTTGCCCCTTGGCCACCCCTCCCATGGCGGGATTGCAGGACATCTGGGCAATGGTATTCATGTTCATCGTACAAAGAAGCACGGACGAACCCATTTTGGCTGCAGCATGTGC
>JBANGF010000269.1:0-15256 GCA_037975655.1 Bacteroidota bacterium
CCAATACCTCCACCCATGTGGAACAACATACCAAGTTTGCTGGAAAATGTCTCAAAATTCATGATGCGACCAACATTGGCTACACCTTGAAGATTAAGTCTAAAATATTTCGTATCGAACGCTTTCGTGTCCTTTAGTTCTTGGAAAGATCCAAAACCATAATCTAATTTGGCTCCAAACTTTTCATTGAACATGTATCGAACCCCAAGGTCGGCATGTCCTAGATTAAGTGTTGGAGAAATAAAACCCGCACTTAGTGGGGCCATTGGCTTATTGAAACCAGCATTAGCCTCAAGGGACCACTTGTTGAATTCTTGGGCATTGGCTGCGAAAGCCAAAGATCCGGCCAAGAGGGTAGAGAGTATTAGTTTTTTCATGACAAAAAATTTTTGTTTCGATTTTTATAAGGATTGGTAAATCTGATTACAAATATAATTGCTTTTAATTTATTGCAAAACTACAGGATTTATTTAAATAACAAGGCATTAACAATTTTGTTTATGTCTTGGAACAGTCTTATTTCGGCTTTCTATTTACATATTCTATGCCAATTTCTGATTTTCTCAAAGAATTACTTTTCATCCAATCCGTATCTGGTGACGAGTCCATGGCATCATCCTGGATCTCAACTTTGATAAATAAACGTAAAAGCAACTGGAAAGTTGTTCCGGAGATTTACCAAGGGGAGGAATTTCACGATTGCATTTTGTTGAAGTTTGGCTATCCCCGGACCGCTGTATTTGCCCATATCGATACCATCGGCTTTATGGCAAGGTACTCAAATCAATTGATTCCTGTTGGTGGCCCAGAGCTTATTGCGGGGACCCGGCTAGTCGGAAAAGATAGTCTTGGTGAGATTTCTTGCAATTTAGTAATGGAAGGGGATGAACTTTTTCATGATTTTCCAAGAAAAATCGAAAGAGGGACTAGATTGTCCTTTGCACAGGATATCCGTATGGATGCCGAATTCATCCAAGCAGCTTATTTGGACAATCGGCTCGGGGTATATGCTGCCTTGAGGCTTTGCGAAACCTTGGAAGATGGCTGGGTCATCTTTACCACCTATGAGGAGCATGGAGGAGGCAGTATGCCTTTTTTACTCCCATTTATTCAGAAAATCGCTCCTGTCAAGCAGGCGCTCATTTCAGACATCACTTGGATTACGGATGGAGTTCATCACCACGAGGGGGTTGTAGTTTCGATTCGAGATAAGTTTATTCCCCGTAAAAAATTCCTCGATCGAATCATCCAAATTGCTCAAAAAAGTGGAATTCCTTTTCAGTTGGAGGTGGAAGCCTATGGAGGAAGCGATGGTCGAGAAATCCAGTTTTCGCCCTATGCGATGGATTGGTGCTTCATAGGTGCTGCAGAAGATCAGGTGCATAGCCCGGATGAAAAAGTTTCACTACAAGACTTGGAATCCATGGTTCAGTTGTACCAATACCTACTCAAAGAATTGTAAACTTACCTATGAAAAAGATACAAATTAAAGATAAAACCTTTGAAACCTACCTCACAGCGGTACAACTTGAGCAACGAATCCAGGAGTTGGGCGCTCAAATTACTGCTGATTTTGAAGGGGAAGAATTGGTATTGCTCGGAGTGCTCAATGGTTCCTTTCTATTTCTAGCAGATTTAGTTCGTGCCATTCCCCTATCCCTGTCCTGCGAGTTTATCAAGATCTCTTCCTATTCTGGGATGGAATCCACGGGTAAAGTGACCGAAGTCTTTGGAATTCCTTCTTCGATCTCGGGGAAAACTGTGGTGATTGTAGAAGATATTGTAGATACGGGAAAAAGTATGGCCTTTTTGATGGAAAAACTGGCAACTTTTTTCCCCAAGCGTGTGGCTATTGCGACCTTACTCTTCAAAAAAGAGGCTTTTACCTTTAATTATCCCCTGGATTATGTTGGTTTTGAAATTCCGAATAAATTTGTGGTCGGATATGGGCTTGATTACGATGGAGCCGGTCGGAATTACCCAGAAATCTATCAACTGAGTATCCCCTAAAACTATTTCTATGCTTAATCTTGTTTTGTTTGGACCTCCAGGTGCTGGAAAAGGTACTCAGAGTGAAAAAATCATTGCCTCTTATGGTTTGACACACTTGTCCACAGGGGATTTGTTTCGAAAACATCTTGGTGAAGGAACTCCATTAGGAGCATTAGCAAAAGGATTCATGGACCAAGGACGCTTGGTTCCGGATGAGGTAGTTATCCAAATGGTAGAAGATAAGATTGCGACCACCAAAGACAGTAAAGGCTTTATTTTTGATGGATTTCCTCGTACCACTGCACAAGCGGAAGCCTTGGATGCAATGCTCTTAAAAAACGGGATGAAAATCTCCGGCATGATTGCTTTGGAAGTTCCACAAGCAATCTTAAAAGAGCGCATCCTCGAGAGAGGAAAGACTTCAGGGCGTGCTGATGACCAAGAAGAGGCTAAGATAAATACTAGAATCCAGGTATACTTAGACGAGACTTTGCCGGTGGCAGCGTACTACGAAAAACAAGGAAAATTTCATCAGATTGATGGAGTTGGAAAGATCGAAGAAATCTTTGATCAGATTGCTGCCGTGATTGATGGGTATTGATCCCTTGCTTTTTGCTAAATTTGCATTTCCAAGACTTGGCTAGGCTCTAGGGCTTAGCCTTTTTTCTTTCACCATCCATGGCTGACTCTAATTTCATCGATTACGTAAAATTTTGCTCCAGATCTGGGGCTGGTGGTGCAGGTTCCGTGCATTTCCGTAGGGAAAAACACGTGCCCAAAGGTGGGCCTGATGGGGGAGATGGCGGTCGTGGGGGGCACATTATTCTAAGAGGAAGTTCACAATTGTGGACACTCCTTCACCTCAAATACAAGAAGCACGTCATTGCCGATCCTGGTAAAGGAGGAGATGGGGGCCGAAGAACTGGTGCGGATGGAAAAGATGTCATCTTGGAAGTTCCATTGGGAACGGTGGCCAAGGATGCTGAAACGGGAGAGAAGCGATTTGAAATTACTACCCATGGGCAAGAAATCATTCTGACCAAAGGGGGTCGTGGAGGTTTAGGGAACGACCACTTCAAAACCGCCACCAACCAAGCCCCACATTTTGCCCAACCTGGTGAAGAAGGGATTGAGGAATGGATCATTCTGGAGTTGAAATTATTAGCGGATGTCGGATTGGTAGGTTTCCCAAATGCTGGAAAATCTACCTTACTTTCCGCGATCTCGGCAGCTAGGCCGGAAATTGGAGACTATCCCTTTACAACCTTGGTTCCAAACTTGGGTGTAGTCGGTTACCGTGACGATAAATCTTTCGTGATGGCAGATATTCCTGGAATCATTGAAGGTGCTGCAGAAGGAAAAGGGCTAGGAATTCGATTTTTGAGGCACATTGAGCGCAATTCGATTCTCCTATTTTTGATTCCAGCAGACGCCAAAGATATTGGGGAGCAATACCGAATTCTTTTGGGGGAGTTGCGAAAATACAATCCCGAACTTTTGGACAAAAAGCGCTTGCTCGCAATTTCCAAGGTGGATATGCTCGACGAACAATTGATGAAAGAAATGGAACGAGAAATTCCGAATGACCTTCCCTACGTGTTTATTTCTTCTGTCAGCCAGTACAATTTGGAGAAATTGAAGGATTTAATCTGGCAGGCAATTCATTCCTAAACCCGCCACTTTGTCAGCCTTGAGGGTCTGGCAAACTCCTTGTTAATCCAAACAAAGCCAACTACGAACGAAATCCCCATGGAAAATATGAATCCAGAACCCCAAGAAGGTGAATTGCACCTCGACGAAACTAAATTGGATGAGGCTCCTGCTACAGCAAGTGAAGGGGCTGAAGAAAATGAGTTAAGTCAAGAGGAAAAACTGTTAGCAGAAGTAGGCGAACTGAAGGAGAAATACCTTCGCCTGTATTCTGATTTTGAAAACTTTAGAAAAAGAACGGCTAAAGAGCGGATTGACTTGATCAAAACTGCCTCAGAGGATGTGTTGAAGGATTTAATCCCGGTTGTCGATGACTTTGAGCGCGCTTTTAAGGCAGCAGAAAAAGAGGCTGACGTACAAAAAATACAAGAGGGTAATCAACTGATTTTCCATAAATTGATAAAAATCCTTGATTCGAAAGGGTTAAAACCCATGGAGGACTTGATTGGAAAGCCATTTGATCCCGATACACAAGAAGCAATTACACAGATCCCATCTCCTAGCCCAGAGTTTAAGGGGGCTGTGGTCGATGTGGTAGAAAAAGGGTACTTCCTAGGTGAAAAGGTAGTTCGATTCGCCAAAGGAGTGACCGGAGCATAACCTAATTATGGCAAAAAGAGACTATTACGAGGTATTGGGTGTGTCTAAATCCGCAAGTGCGGAAGACATCAAGAAAGCCTATCGCAAACTTGCGATTCAATACCATCCCGATAAAAATCCGGACAATCCTGAGGCTGAAGATAAGTTTAAGGAAGCGGCGGAAGCCTATGAGGTATTGAGCAATCCGGAAAAAAAGCAGCGTTACGATCAATTTGGCCATCAAGGGCTGGGAGGTAATGGCGGCTTCGGAGGCGGAGGGATGAACATGGAAGACATTTTCTCCCAGTTTGGAGATATTTTTGGTGGAGGAGGCTTTGGATCTTTCTTTGGTGGAGGAGGCGGAGGTGGACGACGCACCAAAAAAGGAACCAACCTTCGTGTCAAGCTGAAGCTCACCTTGAGTGAAATTGCCAATGGTGTAGAAAAGAAAATTAAGGTAAAGCGCCAGGTAGTCGCCCCTGGGGTAACCTTTAAATCCTGTTCGGCTTGTCAAGGATCTGGTCAAGTAAAAAAAGTAGTGAATACTATGCTCGGCCAAATGGTTTCAGCAAGCTCTTGTGGTGTTTGTGGTGGATCTGGACAGTTGGTGGATAAAAAGCCTGATGATGCAGATTCAAAAGGATTGCTCCTCAAGGAAGAAGTAATTTCCATTACTATACCAGGAGGTGTAGGAGAAGGCATGCAATTGAGCATGTCCAGTAAAGGAAACGAGATGCCAGGAGGAATTCCAGGGGACCTATTGATTGTGATAGAGGAAGCAGAAGATGGAATCTTTCAACGGGAAGGCAATAATGTCATCTACGACTTGCATATCTCTTTCATTGAAGCAGCTTTAGGTGAATCCGTGGAGGTTCCTACGCTAGATGGAAAAGTAAAAATCAAAATTGATCCAGGCACCCAAAGTGGAAAAATGCTTCGCCTCAAAGGCAAGGGTATCAAAGATATCAATGGGTATGGTCGAGGTGACCAATTGATCATGGTCAATATCTGGACGCCAACCACACTTTCCAAAGAAGAAAGGTCTGTTTTGGAAGGTTTGAAACATTCGGAGAACTTCAAGCCCGATCCAGGGAAGCAGGATAAGTCCTTCTTTGATCGGATGAAAGAGTTTTTTTAAAAAATTGAAAAGCCAGAGTCAACCTCTGGCTTTTTTTATATTTTTAAAAAACCTTTTTTAGGCTTATCGCGTACCCTATTGCTATGTTTAAAAAATTGTGTCTTGTTTTTTTCCTTTTACCCCTAGCGGGAACATGGGTACATGCACAGTTTGTACGAGAATATCGAGTGCCTGCGAAGGATGGGATTGAGAAGGTGAATTTAAATTTCAGCACCTACAAAAGCGAAACTCAGGTCAAGCGAAATGCTGGAATGGATCCACTCATCATCCATGGCCACCTGCTTCAAGCAAATATTCTCCCTGATTTCCGATCCACTACTTCAAAAAATGGGGTAACTGCCAGTTTGGTTCACAAGAATATTGAATCGGATAACCTCGGAAAAAGCATCACCTCCAAATTGTTTTCCTCCACCAATGGATTTGACCATACCTGGGATGTGGGGTTGGTTTCCCCTTATGCCTACAACTTGGAGTTTAATTTGGGTATGGGAACTGCGGATTTTGACCTCGCAGAATTGGCCATTGCTTCGCTCAAAATAAAAAGTGCAAGTGCAGACGTATCGATTCACAACAGCTCAAATGTCTCTAATTTGATTGGAATGGATACCCTCCTAGTTATGCTTAATATGGGAATTGTGGACCTAAGTCAAGCGCAGCAAACCCAAGCCAAAAAAATAATTATCGAGGTCAACTACGGTGAAATCAATCTGAATTATGGATTGGGTCAAACCTCCAAGGGGCAGGTAATCGCAGCCGTGGGAGGGGGGACCATTTACCTCAAATTGCCTCCAGCGTCTAATCCGGTGAAAATCCGAATGAAAACTACTCCGCTCTGTAGAACTTCGGTACCGGAGCACCTCAGAGCCATAGGGGAAGATGTTTATGTAACCAAAGGCTACGCTGCCTCAGATCCAAGACTATTGGAATTTGTATTGGATGTAGGAGTAGGTTCAATAACGATCGAGTAGCATGTTAGAAATCCACCAACTGAATAAGTCCTACGGTAACCACAAAGCCCTAACCGATTTAGATTTAGTGGTTCCAAATGGGTTGATTTTTGGATTATTGGGTCCAAATGGAGCTGGAAAGACCACATTGATTCGGATTATCAATCAAATTATAGAACAAGATAGCGGGGAAGTAAGAATGGATGGGCAACGCTTATCGGGTGAGTCCATTCGGAAAATTGGCTACCTCCCAGAGGAGCGGGGCTTGTATAAGAAAATGGGAGTTTGGGACCAGTTGATTTATTTTTCAAGAATCAAGGGGCTAACGGCTTCGGAAGCAAAACAGCGGGTCCATCGGTGGTTGGAGAAGTTTGAAATTACCTCTTGGAAAAACAAGAAAATTGAAGACCTGTCCAAAGGCATGGCTCAGAAAATTCAATTTATCGCTACCGTCATCCATGAGCCTAGACTTTTGATTTTGGATGAACCTTTTTCTGGCTTTGATCCTGTCAATGCTGCGCTTCTAAAGGAAGAGATTCTGGGATTGAAAAAAGCAGGAACTACCATAGTATTGAGTACCCATCGCATGGAATCTGTCGAACTCCTATGTGATCAAGTGGCCATGATCCACAAATCCAAGAAAATTTTGGATGGAAGTATCCGGGAAATCAAATCTAAATTTAGACCTGCGGAGATCCGCGTAAGTCTGGATGCACTCAGTCAAGAGTTGCCAGCCAACTGGCAGGTGGAAGCCCGGGAAGAAGGCCGTGTGGACTTGTTATTGCCTTTGAATGGACAATCTTCCAATACCCTTCTTCAGGAACTAATGGGGTATGGACAGGTCACTTCCTTCCAAGAGCGCTTTCCAAGTATGGAGGAAATTTTTATTCAACAAGTAAATGCGAGTACCGATGCATAAGGTATTGCTTGTAATCCAGCGGGAGTACTTGGCTCGGGTGAAGAAAAAATCTTTTTTAATAGCCACCCTACTTACGCCTTTGATTTTTCCAGCCATCATGGCGGTCTTTGTATGGATAGCGGTTGAGGAAAAAGATAATCAATCCTTAAGAGTCATCGAGGTAGTGGATGAGACCGGCTTATTTTTTATGGAAAGTTCGGAGCAATACGCATTTAGTTCTTCTGGAAATAGTTTAGAGGAGGCCAAGGCCTTGGTCACGAAAGAGGAGCGGTATGGAGTGCTTTACCTTCCAAAGATGGAACTCTCTGCTCCACAGGGGATCCAGTTTTTTGGATTGGAAAATCCAAGCACCTCGTTGATTGGCTATTTGGAAGGAGCGCTCAAACGAAAAATCGAGGATCAGCGCTTGTATGCCAAAGGAATAGATCCCAATGTGCTGAAGGAAATAAGGACTGAAGTGAAGGTTCAGTCACTTACCTTAGGAAAGGCTGGGGAAGAAAAAATCACGGATTCCACAGTCAACTATGCCTTGGGATTTTTATCAGGCATCTTGATTTACGTCTTTATATTCATTTATGGCAACCAGATCATGCAGGGCGTCATTGAGGAGAAGTCCACCCGAATTGTGGAGATATTGGTTTCTTCATTGCGCCCATTTCAACTCATGATGGGCAAGATCGTGGGGATTGGTGCAGTGGGTTTGACCCAGTTTCTGATCTGGGTATTCCTGGTAAGTACACTTTCTGCAGTGGTGATGGGTGTCTTGGGCTTGCAAATGCCCCAGCAACAGGCTATGGAAATGGCCAATCCCGAGATAATGGCCAACTCACTTGATACAGGGCAGCTGGGAGAAATCCTTCAAGTCATCTATGGAATTGATTTTGTGACTTTGGTAGCGGCATTTGTGTTTTATTTTTTGGGAGGGTACCTGTTGTATGGAGCCTTATTTGCAGCGGTGGGCGCGGCAGTAGATGCGCCTTCGGATGCTCAGCAATTTATGTTTCCCATTACCATCCCCTTGTTGGTGGGGTATATGGGTTTATTTGTGTTTGTGCTTCAAGATCCAAGTAGTAGCACCTCCTTTTGGCTGTCCATCATTCCGCTTACTTCCCCGATCGCGATGATGGGCCGGATTAGTTTTGGGGTTCCTTTCTGGGAATTGGGACTATCCATGGGCTTGCTGGTATTGGGATTTTTGGGTACCACCTGGCTGGCGGCCAAAATTTACCGCATTGGGATTTTGATGCATGGCACCAAGCCTTCCTATAAGGTCCTCTGGAAGTGGCTTCGTAGCAGCAATTGAATTCAATATTTGGGCTGGTTTTGATTGAGAGATTCTTTCCTAGACTCCTTCATTTTCTAACAAAACCTTATTTTTTTGGTGCTAGAGATACTTTTATTTCTTTTCTTTAGTTACTAGATGTATACACCTAGCCCTTCGTATGAACAATAGGTTGCCCGATTTGGCTTCAATCGATTTCTATCAAAATAAAAAGTTAGTCAAGTGGCTAATTTTTTTGATTTCCCTACTGCTGGGCCTGGGATCTATTGGATACACGCATCGGCTAGTGGAGGAACTTCGGGAGCGAGAGGAAAGGCAAATCCGCGTATTGTCGGCGGCTTTGGATTATGCGGCGACTACTTCTGATAACCTGACCTTTATCAATCAAGAGATCATTCAGCAGAATTATTCATTTCCCATCATCATGGTGGATCGGGAGGGTAATCCAATTGATTTCCGAAACATTTCGTTCAAAAATAGCCGAAATCAAGCCGACTCCTCTCGGATTTTAAATGAAGAGTTGCAAGAGATGCAGGAGGACTATCCGCCCATCGTGTTGGAAGAAGCCGATATTCGAATCTTTTACCGCAATTCGGCCCTGTTGACCAACTTAAAATACTATCCCTACATTCAATTGGCGGTCATTTTACTTTTTGGCTTGTTGGTGTATGTTGTATTTAACCAAAGCAAACTTTCCGAACAGAATCGGGTGTGGGCAGGCTTAACTAAGGAAACAGCGCACCAACTCGGTACTCCGATCGCCTCCCTGATGGCTTGGATGGATTACTTGAAAAATTCCCCCGTTTGGGATGAAAACAAGGAAATTATTCAGGAGATGGATAAGGATGTGACCAAACTGCGAGTGGTCACCGAGCGATTTAGTAGCATTGGAAGTACTCCAGTAATTCAGCCTGAAAATGTCTACCAAATTGTGGAGGAAGCAGTAGCCTACCTTAGATCTAGAATTTCAACAAAAGTGGAGTGGGAGATTCAATCCGATTCAAAGGAATTGATTGCACTTTTAAATAAGCCCCTATTTGAATGGGTGATTGAAAATGTCTGTAAAAATGCCGTGGATGCTATGAAAGGGAAGGGACTGCTTCGCCTATCACTTTTCCAAGAAAGCGAAAAGTTCGTAGGCATAGACATAACAGACACGGGGATGGGAATAGAGAAAAGGAAATTCAAAAAAGTTTTTACTCCAGGTTTTTCTTCCCGAAAAAGAGGGTGGGGCTTAGGACTGACCTTGTCCAAGCGAATTGTAGAGGGCTACCATGGAGGGAAGATTTTTGTGAAGCAATCCGAACTAGGTAAAGGCACGACATTCCGGATTTTGCTACTTGGACCCATGGAAGAAAGTACTCCTTTTATAAGCAAAGGGATCTTGGATGCGCCGTGAAACCGGAATACGGATGGAGTAGGTATTCTCGTGCAACTTTAAAAATGGGGTTCAGCCATTTTTAGTTACCTTTGCTGCCTGAATTTCATTCCCAATGAGTTTAACAGCCGAAATCAACAAGCGTAGAACCTTTGCCATCATTGCTCACCCCGATGCAGGGAAGACTACCCTCACTGAAAAATTACTTCTTTTTGGGGGGGCTATCCAAACGGCTGGTGCAGTCAAATCAAACAAGATCGATACAGCGACCAAGTCTGACTGGATGGAAATTGAAAAGCAACGTGGGATATCGGTGGCAACTTCGGTGATGGGCTTTGAATACAAGGATATCAAGATTAACCTGCTCGACACCCCAGGTCACCAGGATTTTGCGGAAGACACCTACCGAACCTTGACAGCTGTGGATTCGGTGATCATGGTAATTGACTGTGTGAAAGGGGTCGAAATTCAAACTGAAAAATTGATGGAGGTATGCCGCATGCGGAATACCCCTGTGATTTGCTTTATCAATAAACTGGATCGTGAAGGTAGAGATCCCTACGATCTGCTGGATGAGGTAGAATCCAAGTTGAACATCAAAGTGCGTCCGCTTTCTTGGCCGATAGGGATGGGAAAGGGATTCAAAGGCGTGTACAACCTCTACGAGAAAAAGCTCAATCTATTCACTCCCTCTCAGCGAAAATTGAGTGATGACCGGCAGGTATTTGAAAACCTAGATGATCCTCAATTGGACGCTTTGATTGGTCCAGGCAATGCAAAGCAGCTTCGGGAAGATGTGGATTTGATTGAAGGCGTGTACCCTAACTTTGATGTTCAGGATTATTTAGAAGGAAAAATTGCCCCTGTATTTTTTGGTTCGGCAGTCAACAATTTTGGGGTCAATGAAATGTTGGACACCTTTATCCAGATTGCCCCTATCCCTCAAAGTCGAGAGACGGATCTTCGGAAAGTTGCTCCAGATGAATCCAAGTTTTCTGGCTTCGTATTTAAAATCCATGCCAACATGGATCCCAACCACCGCAACCGAATTGCCTTTTTGCGGATTTGTTCCGGAAAGTTTGAGCGCAATAAGCCCTACAACCATGTTCGTGGACCGAAGCCGCTACGTTTTTCCAATGTGACCCAGTTTATGGCTCAGGACAAAGAAATCATTGACGAGGCCTTCCCTGGAGATATTGTAGGCTTATACGATACAGGAAATCTCAAGATTGGGGATACACTTACGGAGGGAGAAAACTTAGTATTCACAGGAATTCCTAGTTTCTCGCCCGAGATTTTCCGAGAGGTAGTCAACAAGGATGCGATGAAGACCAAGCAATTGGAAAAGGGGCTGAAGCAATTGATGGAGGAGGGAGTGGCTCAACTTTTTACTTTCGAGATGGGTGCCAGAAAAGTAGTGGGCACGGTGGGTCAATTACAGTTTGAGGTAATCCAGTTTCGTTTGAAAAATGAATACAATGCCACGGTTGAGTTTCATCCGATGAACTTATACAAGGCCTGCTGGATCAGTTGCACCGACAAGAAGCAATTGGATGAGTTTGTCCGCTCTAAAAACCGCTATATCGCTCGAGATAAGGACGATAAATTGGTTTTTATGGCTGAATCCAAATCTTGGCTACAGATGGTGCAAGACAATTATCCAGAAATCGAGTTCCATTTTACTTCAGAATTTTAACTAAAAGGGCAGCGTAAGCTGCCCTTTTAGTTGGTCTGGGTTCAAGTGTTTTTTGCAGACTTTGCTGGAGACCGGAAGATCAAATAGAAGATCGGCGCCAAGGGTATAAAAATCATGAGGGCCAATAGCAAAATCTTGGTTCCAAAGGTTTGGCCACTTTTTGCGATGGCGATGAGTACATAAATTACCAACACCAAGTAAAGGACAAAAAACAGTGTGAAAATGGGTGCTGGGAGATTGAGCGTGAAAAGTAGCATAGTAGTTTAAGTTTTATTAATCACAACAATAAGCTTGGGTTGCAACGCAGAAATGGGATTCAAAGAAGCAAGAAACATCCACTCCTCCGATTTTGGTACAGCCCACGTTGTACTCCCCGCTTTCTACGGCAGAAGACAATTCCTCCGTTGTAGTCGCGCGACTGGTATTGACAGCTGTGAGGTAATACGTTCCCCAAAAAGAGCATTGAATTCTATGGTTCTCGAGAAGCGGTTTGGGTCGGTTTCTTTTTTCATTCGGTGTAGTCAGTTCCAAGAAACCTAAAAGGAGCAGGTCAACTTCACTTGCGTTGGCAATGGGGTCGTAGTCCAGTAGGTCGGTAGTCCTACCTGAAGCAGTTATTTTTGTTTTTCCTTCAGATTGGAAAATAAAGTCCCTCTCATTTCCTTGGAGAAAAAATTTCCCTCCTTCCACCTTGAAGATTAGGGAAGCAATGGGGTAATCTTTCGATTTCAGCCGAATGATGGATTCTCCTTTCAACCGGTACAAATTTGAATCGGGAGTTTTTTCAACGGTAAGTTCTTGTGCTTGAAACTTATCGAATACCCCCAGGGCTTGTGTAGTCTCTTTTACAGTAAAGAGAGTAAGGAGTTCCTCATTTTCAGAAATTGAGGGGTCCTGCTGTTCAGGAGTTTCGCAGGACAAAACAGCTAAGAGCGATAAAAAAGTAAGGCAAATAGTAAAAATTTTCATTTTTTTCAGAGTTAGATTAAAGAGTAGGGACAAGAAAAAAAACGAAATCCGGCTAGTCGAAAAAGTAAAGCCGTTAATGTTTTATAAACTTAATTATAAATCATTAAAATACAAAAAAATAGTTAAATATTTTAATTTGATTTAAAAACCGTTGTAAATGCAAATTTTTTCCCGTCAAAAAGCCCTTTGTCGCTGAGCTTGAGGTCTGGAATTACCAGCAAGGCCATAAAGCTCAGGGTCATAAAGGGAGAATTGAGCATAGAACCCATATCCTTTGCCATGCGATCAATTCGGGTGTAAGCTGCTGCTACCTCATACCCATCCTCGGGAGACATGATGCCTCCGACCGGAAGTGGAAGTACTTCTTCTTGATCGCCCCAAACTGCTGATACGCCACCCTTCGATTCGATTAGCAAATTCACAGCCCTGCAAATGGATGCATCGTCCATGCCTACCGCAATAATGTTGTGGGAGTCATGCCCCACCGAGGAAGCGATTGCCCCATTTTTCAAGCCAAAATTTTTGATAAATGCGAGGGCAGGTGGAGCGTCCTCGTAGCGATTGACCACCGTGATTTTCAGAATGTCCTGGTCTGGGTTGGATTCGGCAAGTCCATCTTTCACGATAATTTCACCCACGATCTCCGGGGTGATCAGCTGCCCATCCAGCGCTTCAATGACCCGAACTTGATTTCCTAAAGCCGAAATCTGAAAATCTGTGGGAGTTTTGAGTGACGTAGAAAACTGGTTGATCACCTCATTTTTGGTTCTTGGGATTAGGGATTTTCCAATTTCAGCCACCTTTTGTCCTTGAATGTACGTGGCAAGGATCTCGAAATTTTTCAGGTCTTTGACCAAAATAAAATCAGCCCCATCTCCTTCTCGGAGTTGGCCAATAGGAAGGGAGTAGTGGTTAATTGGATTGATGCAGGCCGCTCTCAATACATCAAAGGTATCTTTTCCTTTGGCCACTGCACGGCGGACGAGTTCGTTGATGTGACTCAAGGCCAGGTTGTCTGGGTGCTTGTCGTCCGAACAGAAGAGCAGCATTTCGGGGTAATCGTCGATGAGGTCAATAAGGGCCTCAAAGTTTTTGGCGGCGGAACCTTCCCGAATGGAGATTTTCATACCGAGTTTGATTTTCTCCAAGGCTTCCTCGTAGGTAAAGCATTCGTGGTCGGTGCTTGGACCTGCAGTTACATACTTTTGCGCAAGTTCCCCGCGTAGTCCTGGGGCATGTCCATCGATGGGCTTGCCCTGCTGTTGGGCAATCTGAATTTTCTCCATGACTAATGGATCCCGATTTACTGTTCCGGGCCAGTTCATCATTTCGGCAAGGTACAGAATTTCAGGGCGAGCCATCAGTATTCGGATGTCTTCCGCAGAAATTTCCCCTCCTGCAGTTTCAAATGGGGTAGCAGGCACGCAGGAAGGAGCCCCAAAGAAAAAATGAAAAGGTACCTGTTTGCCGTTGTCAATCATGTATTCGACTCCTTGAAGGCCACATACATTGGCAATTTCGTGGGGATCCGAAATAGTAGCCACTGTGCCATGAACCACTGCCAGGCGAGCAAATTCGGAAGGCACCAACATGGAGGATTCCACATGCACGTGTGCATCGATAAACCCGGGTAGTAAAAAGGGTAAACTGGGGTCATTAGCGACTTTTTGAATGTGCTGGATTTTTTGTGCAACTACTTCCAGGGTTACTGTATAAATCTTTCTGAGGTGGAGGTCAACGAGGTTGGCGTGGAGAATCATGGGGTCAGGAATGTGCAAGAGGGGATCAGGATTTTGGTTGATCAATGATCTTTACCTTTTTGGAATTAAGTACTGCTAAAACTACTATATTTGCCCAAATTTTAGGCTGTAAAACAAGACAGGTTTTTTGATGAACAAAATTGTCATCGCCATTGATGGGTATTCGGGTTGCGGAAAAAGTTCGACTGCCAAAGAGGTAGCTAAAAGATTAGGTTACACCTTCATCGACTCTGGGGCCATGTACCGGGCTGCTGCCTTACATTTTTTAAATCTTAATCTTTCTCCTCTTCGTCCCGAGGATGTAAAAAAAGGCTTGAAAAGCCTGCAAATTTCTTTTGAACTTAATCCAGAGACCGGCAAACAGGAGACTTACCTGAATGGGGTCAATGTAGAAAAAGAAATTCGAACCATGCGGGTTTCTGAACGTGTAAGTGAAGTAGCAACAGTGAAGGAAATTAGGGCAGAATTGGTGGCGCAACAGCAGCATTTGGGTCGAAAAAAGGGAGTGGTGATGGATGGGAGAGACATTGGCTCGGTGGTATTTCCTGATGCAGAACTAAAACTTTTCATGACAGCGGACGTAGAGACACGAGCAAGACGCCGACAACTTGAACTTCAAGAAAAAGGAGAGCGGGTATCCTTGGAAGACATTAAAATAAATTTGGAAAATAGGGATCAAGTAGATTCGAGTAGATCTGAGAGCCCCTTGATCAAGGTGGCTGATGCGGTAGAGATTGATACCAGCACCTTGACATTTTCCCAGCAAGTAGATCAAATCCTTGACTTGGTCAAGAAAGTAACGATAAACTAAGGAGCCTATGCAAGTGACCATAGATAAGAATTCAGGGTATTGTTTCGGAGTGGAATTTGCCATTAAGATGGCAGA
>JBANGF010000307.1:0-3668 GCA_037975655.1 Bacteroidota bacterium
CCCTAAGAAGAATTCTACTTTCTTCTTTGGAGGGATACGCCATTACTTCCATCAAAATTCCAGGAGTGGTTCATGAATTCTCTACCGTAGCCGGTGTAGTAGAAGATGTGACAGACATCATTTTGAATTTGAAGCAAGTTCGTTTCAAGAAGGTACATGATGCGTTTGACGGAAAGATCTCCGTAGAAATCAAAAATCAGTCTGTTTTCACAGCAGGGGACATTGCTAAGTTCACCTCTTCTTTTGAAGTATTGAATCCGGAACTGGTAATTTGTCACATTGACCAGACCAAAAATTTCGATATTGAATTGACAATCGAAAAAGGAAGAGGGTATTTGCCTGCTGAAGAATCCAAACCAAAAGATCAGGTTTTCGGACAAATTGCAATTGACGCCATCTTTACGCCAATCAAAAACGTAAAGTATAGCGTTGAAAATACGCGAGTTGAGCAAAAAACGGATTTTGAAAAATTGATTTTAGAAGTGCATACCGATGGGTCTATCCATCCAGAGAAAGCCTTGCAGGAATCAGCAAAGATCTTGATCCAGCACTTCATGCTCTTCTCTGATCAAACCATGGTTCTTGACTCTACTGGAGTTGCTGAACCAGAGCCTATCGATGAGGAATTCCTTCACATGCGTAAACTTCTCAAGACTTCTTTAGGGGACCTCGACCTTTCAGTTCGTGCCTTTAACTGCTTGAAAGCTGCTGATGTGAGAACTCTCGGCGACCTTGCTAGACTTGAAATTTCAGACATGATGAAATTCAGAAACTTCGGTAAAAAATCTTTGGCCGAATTGGAGCAGTTGATCCAGGAGAAAGGTCTAACCTTTGGTATGGACATTTCTAAGTACAAACTTGACGAAGAATAATTAAAATGAGACACGGTAAGAAAATTAACCACCTTGGTAGAACTGCTTCACACAGAAAAGCAATGCTTTCCAATATGGCAGCTTCCCTGATTCTTCACAAGCGTATATCTACTACGCTTGCCAAAGCCAAAGAATTGAAGAAGTTTGTGGAACCTCTGGTAACCAGAGCAAAGGAAGATACCACGCACAATAGAAGAATTGCTTTCTCCTACTTGAAAAGCAAAGAGGCCATCAAAGCCCTTTTTGGTGAAGTAATTGAGAAAGTAGGGACTCGTCCAGGAGGATATACCCGAATTATCAAAACTGGGTTTCGTCTAGGTGATAACGCCGAAATGTGCATCATCGAACTAGTAGATTTCAACGAATTGATGTTGAAAGATGCAGCGCCAGCCAAGAAAACTACCCGTAGATCTAGAAGATCTAGCGGTGAGTCAACTAGCACTCCTGCACCTGCTTCTAAGGCAGCTAAGGTGGAAAAGGCAGCTGCTCCTGTAGTTGAAGAAGCTCCAATAGCCGAAGCGGAAGTAGTTGAAGAAGTTCCGGTTGCTGAAGAAGCAGTAGTTGAAGAAACTACAGCTCCTGTAGCAGAAGCAGCTTCTGAGAAGACTCCAGCTGCCGAGGCTTCTGAAGAAGGCGAAACTGAAGAAAAATAAGTTGAAAGCAATTTCACAACTAAAAGGATTGGACGTCGTTCAATCCTTTTTTTTATTCCCTAGCGGCATCTCTCCCTCCCCAAGATTTATTAACTTTGGGCAACTTTCTTAGAAATGACTAAACAAAAAGCTACCCTTCTTCTTGCAGATGGTACAGTCTTCTCGGGGACTCTCATCGGCGCTCCAGGTACTAATGGCGGAGAAATTTGCTTTAACACCGGAATGACTGGTTACCAGGAGATTTATACAGATCCTTCGTATACGGGTCAAATCGTAGTGACTACTACTTCTCATATAGGGAACTATGGAGTACATCCCGAAGAGGTTGAGTCTGCAGCACCTTGTGTAGCAGGCATTGTGGTCAATAGTTTCTCGGAAGTGTTCTCAAGACTAGACGCCTCTGGTTCCTTGCAGGACTATTTGGTTGCTGCGGGCATTACAGGCATTGCCGATATTGATACGCGCAAATTGGTCCGACATCTGAGAGATGCGGGAGCCATGAATGCCATTATCAGTTCGGAATTTGAAGGAAATTTGGAAGGCCTGAAACAAAAATTGGCTGAAGTGCCGGACATGAATGGATTAGAATTATCCTCCAAGGTCTGTACCCAAGAACCCTTCTTTTTTGGAGACCCTGCTGCTCCGCTTAAAGTGGCTTGCCTAGATTTTGGAATTAAAACCAATATTCTTCGCAATCTCGCTTCCCGCGGAGTGTATTGCAAAGTATATCCTGCGAAGACCTCCCTCGCCGAGATGGAGGCCTGGGAGCCTCAAGGCTATTTCCTTTCCAATGGACCTGGAGATCCAGCAGTGATGCATTATGCTGTAGAAACAGTAAAAGACATTTTAGGAACCAACAAGCCTGTTTTTGGAATTTGCTTGGGACACCAACTCCTAGCTGAAGCTGTGGGAATTTCTACCTACAAAATGCACCATGGCCATCGTGGGCTCAACCATCCCATTAAAAACTTGATCACTGGAAAAAGTGAAATCACTTCCCAGAATCATGGATTCAATGTGGTACGTGAGGATGCTGAAAAAAATCCAGCAGTAGAAATCACCCACGTTCATTTAAATGACAATACGGTAGCCGGAATTAAGTTGAAAAATAAACCTGCTTTTTCAGTGCAATACCATCCGGAATCCTCTCCAGGGCCACATGATTCGAGATACTTATTTGATGACTTTATTTCCTTGATTACTAAAAACTAATTCTAACAAACCTGTAAACACATGACGTTGATTCAATCCATTCATGCAAGACAAATCCTTGATTCAAGAGGAAATCCTACCGTAGAGGTAGATGTAGTGACTGAAAATGGGGCTTTTGGAAGAGCTGCGGTACCTAGCGGTGCCTCCACTGGAATAAATGAAGCGGTAGAACTCCGCGATGGAGATAAGAGTAAATACCTTGGTAAAGGCGTTTTGAAAGCCGTTTCCAATGTCAACGATGTCATCGCTCCTGAATTGGTGGGTATGGATGTCTTTGAACAAAACACCATCGACCAGATCATGATTGATTTGGACGGAACTTCCAACAAAAGTAAGTTGGGAGCCAATGCCATCTTAGGAGTTTCCCTCGCGGTAGCCAAGGCAGCTGCGATGGAGTCTGGACAGCCACTGTACCGCTACATCGGTGGAGTGAATGCCAATACCCTTCCTGTACCGATGCTAAACATCATCAATGGGGGTTCCCACTCCGATGCCCCGATTGCCTTCCAGGAATTTATGGTTCGTCCAATTGGTGCTAGCAGCTTCTCTGAGGCAATCCGTTGGGGTGCTGAGATTTTCCATAATTTGAAAAAAATCCTTCACGATAAGCATTTAAGTACGGCAGTAGGGGATGAGGGAGGTTTCGCACCTAACTTCTCTGGCGGAACAGAAGAGGCGCTTGCTTGTATCCTGGACGCAATCAGCAAGGCTGGCTACCGCCCTGGAGATGATGTGACCATTGCCTTGGATTGTGCCTCTTCCGAATTCTACAAGGACGGAAAGTACGATTACTCTAAGTTTGAAGGGCCAAATGGAAAGATACGCTCCAGAGAAGAGCAAGTCGCGTACTTGGCAGAGCTAACCGAAAAATATCCAATCGACTCCATCGAGGATGGTTGTGCTGAAGAAGACTGGGCTGGCTGGGCAATGC
>JBANGF010000352.1:0-2521 GCA_037975655.1 Bacteroidota bacterium
TCCAGGGGAATTCAACCAGGCTATGATGGATTTTGGTTCCCGATGTTGCACTCCAAAAACCCCAAATTGTGAAGCCTGCCCACTGTCAAGTTCATGCTTCGCCTTTCAAAAAGAACTTGTGCCCTCACTACCTGTAAAAATCAATAAAACTAAGGTCAAGGAAAGGATTATCCAATATTTAGTGATTCGCTGCGGCGGTCAGGTTGTATGGAACAAAAGGGGGGAAGGGGATATTTGGACAGGGCTGTATGATTTTCCTCTCCTCGAACAGGAAAACTTCCCTTGGAAGGAAAATCTGCAGCAGGAAGCGTTCTTATTTCCTAAAAAATACCGACATCTTTTGTCGCATCTACGGATACTTGGCAGCTTTTGGGAAGTCGAACTTTCTTCAGATAAATTTCCTGAACTGGGGAAATGGTGCCAAAAAGAAGGATTTGACTTGATTGATGAACAGCAAATTGACGCTTTACCCAAGCCTAAATTGATTGTTCGCTATTTGACCGATCGAGAGATTTGATTACTTTCAATCTTCTAAACTTTTTAACTACTTAAAACAAAACGTTATGGCAGGAGTAAACAAAGTCATTTTATTGGGTCACCTTGGTGCAGATCCAGAGGTCAAATATTTAGAGGGAGATAAGGTGGTAGCCAACTTAAGCCTAGCCACCTCAGAAGCCTATCAAGATCGAAATGGCAATCGAGTGGAACAAACCGAGTGGCACGACTTGGAGCTCTGGGATCAACAAGCAAAAATTGCTGAAAAATACCTTAAAAAGGGCTCTCAAATCTATGTGGAGGGCAAAATCAAGTCAGACAAGTGGACCGATGAGCAAGGGCAAAACCGGAAGAAGATGAAAATCCGCGTGTTGAGTTTTACCATGGTGGGAGGCAAACCAGAAGGAATGTCAGGTGCTCCTTCAGCACCAGCAGCAGCGGCAATGCCCAGCACTTCTCCTACAGCAGCCCCAATGGTGTCCCTTGATGAGGGGGATGACGACCTTCCTTTTTAATGGAATTCAAATCCCCTGTTCCTTGGATTCAGGGGATTTGATTACCTTTGAACACTTATTTTACCAAAAAACATGGATGATCCCTACCCGAGTTACTTACTGATAGCCCAGGTTTCCTCATTTTCATTCTCCTATTTTTTTCTCAACGGGCTAGCGCTCCTCCTACTCTTGGTAGGCTCTGCCTTGGTCTCAGGTTCTGAAGTTGCCTTCTTTTCCCTCACAAAAGATGACCTCACAGACCTCAATCAAAAACATCCAGAAAAAGGACGCGTCATCACCGCATTGCTCGCAACTCCCAAAATTTTATTAAGTACTGTACTGATCTTAAATAACTTAATCAATATTGGGATTGTCACCTTGACCACCTTTGTCACTTGGACTCTTTTTGGTACCAATGCCACTGGAATTATCGTCATCCTCATTCAAACCGTCGGCGTTACGTTTGCCATTGTGTTTTTTGGCGAAATTGTACCCAAAGTTTATGCAAATCAGGCAAAGACACGCTTTGCGCTAAACCTCGCAGTCCCCATTTCTTTTTTCACAAAAGTTTTGAAGCCATTTTCTGCTTTTTTGATTGCTTTTAGCAACATCATCGAAAAACGACTGGAGCAAAAAGGCTATTCACTTTCTGTAAATGAATTGAATCAAGCCTTGGAGTTAACTACGGAAGATACCCCTGAAGAAGAAAAAGAAATCCTTCGGGGAATCGTGAATTTTGGCACACTTAGCGTTCGTCAAGTAATGAAAAGCCGAATGGAAATCTCAGCAATTGATGCCGAAATTGACTTTCATGAACTCATGGACAAAGTCAATAAGAGTGGCTACTCCAGAATCCCTGTTTATGAGGAAACCATTGACCATATTCTAGGCATTCTGTACATCAAGGATCTCCTTCCCCACATCGATAAAGACGAAAACTTTGATTGGAAATCACTCATTCGAAAGAGTTTCTTCGTTCCTGAAAACAAAAAAGCAGACTCCCTACTCAAGGATTTTCAAAAAATGCGGGTTCACATGGCTATTGTCGTGGATGAATATGGAGGCACCTCGGGCTTGATTACCCTCGAAGACTTAATTGAAGAAATCATTGGGGAAATCAACGATGAATTTGACGACACGGACACGCTCTTCTTTCAGGAGCTCGATGTGGACACCTTTATCTTTGAAGGGAAAGTTTCGCTCAATGATTTTTGCAAAAAACTCGACTTGGACACCCAAGTATTTGACGAGGTCAAGGGTGAAAGTGAATCCTTGGGTGGCCTACTCCTCGAACTGAACTCCAAACTGCCTAAGAGCGGAACCAAAATCACCTATAAGGATTTTGAATTTACCATACTAGCCGTAGATGCACGAAAAATCAAAAAAGTAAAGGTGCATTTGTTAGGGGAAGAAAAGGATTTTTCGGGTCCATTTACGGACTAATATTCACTTCAAAGTAATTTCGACTTTCCCGGATAAGACCCATTTTTATTTGGCATATACGAATTCAATCCCTAGTTTCAGTAGGTAAA
>JBANGF010000155.1:0-10735 GCA_037975655.1 Bacteroidota bacterium
AAGGGTATCGCGAAGCTGCTTCACTCCCGGAATGGTCGTTTCCGCAACCATCTTGTAGGCCGCAATGTGCATGGCCGTAGGGTAGGTATCGTTGGAGGATTGAGACTTATTGACGTCGTCGTTGGGGTGGATTTTCTTCTTGACATCTTCCAAAGACCCTCCCAAAAGTACATGTGCTCGGTAGGCAATCACCTCATTCGCATTCATGTTGGATTGAGTCCCCGAACCCGTCTGCCAGACCACCAAAGGAAATTGGCTATCGTGCTGCCCTGTCAATATTTCGTCGCATACCTGAGCGATGATTTCCGCCTTGGCGGGTTCCAATACCCCTAACTCTGCATTGGTCAACGCTGCCGCTTTCTTCAAAATGGCGAAGGCATGGATGATCTCGATTGGCATGCGGTTTTTCTCTCCGCCAATCTTAAAATTATTGATCGAACGCTGCGTCTGCGCTCCCCAATAGGCCGAAGCTGGAACCTCTACAGGTCCCATGGTATCTTTTTCTATACGGATGGACATGGTAGTCGAAATAAATGGGTGAAGATTAGGCTACAAAGGTACATCCAATGTCGCTTTTTGCCTACAGCTTGTGTGAGGATTCCACGTTGCTGGAAGGAAAATTGATCACTTCCTGGAAAAGTTTTTTGCTAGGACCCAGTTGTCGATGAAAGAAAAACACCGCCAAGACATAATTGAGCCCCATCAGGGCAAGACATACCCCTCCTTGAAGGAATTGCTGAGAGCCCAAAAAGAAAAAAAGAGCGAATGACAGCAATACAAGCGTCCAAAACCAAAGGAAAAATCGAGTAGTCGAAAAGAGTTGGTATCGGACAAAAAGGATGCTTCCTCTTGGAGTAGCCTCCACCTTTCCTAAGAGAAGCGGAAGAAAATTATCCCCTTTTTCAATCACTCGAGAAATGCGAAATCCATGTTCCCCCACCTGCCCATAAAATAGAGGCCGGAGCTCAGGGAGTCCTTCAGCCCGAGTCCCTCGGGTAACTGTCGCCAAGCGCTCCAAGAGCTCCTCCTTAGACAAGGCGCTGACGAGGGTTTCCCGACCAAAAGGCAGCCAGTTCATGGGTTAGCTAACTGCAATGCAGGAAATTTCTACCTGTACATTTTTGGGAAGCTTGCTGACCTCCACCGTCTCCCGCGCAGGGGGGTCGGACTTGAAGTACTGCCCATAAGCCTCATTGATGGCTCCAAACTGGCCCATATCCCGGATAAAAATGGTGCATTTGACCACTTGGGCAAAGCCAAATCCTGCTGCCCGCAGGACGGCTTCCATGTTTTTCATGACCGCATGGGTCTCCTCGGTGATGTTTTCATTGATCAGCTCACCCGACTCTGGATCCAGGGCGATTTGGCCGGATACATAAAGTGTGTTTCCCACTTGAACTGCCTGAGAATAGGGCCCGATCGGAGCAGGTGCTTCTGGGGTGTAGATAATTTTTCTAGACATTGGACTTAGTTGATAGATATTAAAAGAAATAAAGTTGAAATAATGTAGAAATATTCCGAGCAAAGCTCGGGAAATAAAAGATTTTAATCCGTTTATCTACCCTATTTCACAGAGCATTCAGCAGGCAGGCACAGCGTATTTCTACCATATCTCCCCTTATTATTTCACGAAGCGGCGCGCCGCGGCGGGTATTTCTACCCAATTTCCACCGTATTATGCACTTTGTACCAAGTAACTCGTACTAAGTACTTTTCTTCGCTTCCTCCCAGTACACATCCATTTCCGATAAACTCATCTCGCTTAGATTTTTGCCTGCCGCTTTGGCTGCTTGCTCCAAGTACTGAAATCGGGAAATGAACTTGATATTGGTGCGCTCTAAGGCTTCCTCTGGGTTGATGTCGATAAATCGGGCATAGTTAATCAGTGAAAAAAGCAGGTCTCCAAACTCCGAAGCCGCTTTTTCTTGGTCAATTTTCGTTCCCGAAGCCACTCGGAATTCAGCCTCAAACTCGCCCATTTCCTCTTTCACCTTCTCCCATACCTGTTCGGGCTCCTCCCAATCAAAGCCTACGCCTCGCGCCTTTTCCTGAATTCGCATGGACTTGATGAGCGCCGGCAAACTTTTAGGTACTCCACCGAGTACAGACACATTTCCCTTCTCGGTCAATTTGATTTTTTCCCAGTTTTGCTTGACCGTCTCCTCGTCTTGCGCCACCGTATCCCCGTAGATGTGTGGGTGACGACGGATCAATTTTTCACACAAGGAATCGATCACCGTGGCAATGTCGTAGTTGCCCTGCTCCGAACCGATTTTGGCATAAAAGACCAGGTGCAAGAGCAAGTCTCCCACCTCTTTCTTGATTTCCTCTGGATTGCCCTCCAAAATGGCATCCGAAAGTTCAAAGGTTTCCTCAATGGTCAGGTGACGCAAACTTTCGGTGGTCTGCTTTTTGTCCCAGGGACATTGCGCACGCAACTCATCCATGATGGTCAATAAGCGGTCAAAGGCAGCCAATTGCTCGGCTCGAGAACTCAAGTTGGACATGTTGTAGGAAACTATGCTTGACGTGTAAACGTTTTCAAAGTAAAGCATTAAATTTGCGCAAATTTCTCGGGTATGGCAACTTTCTTCATCACATTGGGTTTCATCGCCCTTTTCTTCGTTTTGATGTCCGTGAGGCTGATTTTTCTAAAAAATGGGGAGTTCAAAGGGACCTGTGCATCGCAAAGTCCTTTCCTCAACAAGGAGGGAATCACCTGCAACCTCTGTGGAAAAACAGTAGATGCCAATACCAACTGTGCCAACCCAGATAATGAGGTAGATAAAGTGATGGCCAAATTCAAGTAATCTTTTCTCGCGTAGCCAACTATTTTTAACATACAAAACTACTATTCGTGTCACTAATTAAATCGATCTCTGGAATAAGAGGCACCATTGGCGGTAAGCCAGGAGAAGGTCTCACCCCCATTGATGTGGTCAAATTTACCGCTGCTTACGGTACCTGGGTACTTGAGCAAACCGGCAATGCCAAGGTGGTCATCGGCAGAGATGCACGGCTCTCTGGGGATATGGTTTCCCGATTGGTAGCCGCTACACTTCAAGGTCTGGGCATTTCGGTCATCGACTTGGGCCTCAGCACTACCCCCACAGTGGAATTTGCTGTACCTCGGGAAAATGCAGGCGGAGGTATCATCCTCACCGCAAGTCATAATCCCGCCCAATGGAATGCACTTAAATTGCTCAATGCGGTGGGTGAATTTATATCAGACGAGGAAGGTAAAGCCATCTTGGCCAAAGCCGAGACAGAAGACTTTACCTTTGCTGAAGTACGCAAACTTGGAAAATACACCGAGATCACAGACTACATGGATCGACACATCCAGCATGTGCTCGAGCTAGAACTTGTCGATGTAACCGCCATCAAAGCCCGCAACTTCAAGGTGGTCGTGGATGCAGTTAACTCCACCGGAGGCATCGTCATTCCCAAACTCCTTCGTGCTTTGGGTGTAGCTGAAATCGAGGAACTGTACTGCGAGCCGAACGGCAACTTTGCGCACAATCCGGAGCCGCTTCCTGAAAACCTACGCGATATCGCCAAAAAACTCGAAAAAGGACACTATGACCTAGGCATCGTCGTGGATCCAGATGTAGATCGCTTGGCGCTTGTCAATGAGGACGGATCCATGTTTGGCGAAGAATACACCTTGGTAGCTGTTGCGGACTATGTGCTTTCCCAGACCCCTGGCAATACGGTATCCAACCTTTCTTCTACACGAGCGCTACGCGACGTAACCGAAAAGCGGGGAGGAACCTACACCGCATCTGCCGTGGGTGAAGTCAATGTGGTGAATCAAATGAAGGCTGTACAGGCCGTCATCGGTGGCGAAGGCAATGGGGGGATCATCTATCCAGCCTCTCATTATGGACGGGATGCCCTGGTGGGAATTGGGTTATTTTTGACCCACTTGGCCAAGTACGGCAAGTCCATCTCCATGCTTCGTGCTACCTACCCGAGCTATTTTATTTCCAAAAATAAAATCGAACTTACACCCGAATTGGATGTAGATGACATCCTACTTAAGATCAAGGCTCAATACAAAAACCATCCCATCAATGATTCCGATGGATTGAAAATTGAATTTGAAAAAGAATGGGTGCATCTTCGAAAGTCAAATACTGAGCCGATCATCCGGATTTATTCGGAGTCTGACTCAGAAGCCAAAGCAGAACACCTCGCCAAAAAAATCATGCAAGATATCAAAGAGGTGGTGAATGCAACCTTGAATTGAAGCAGGTCTTGCCTTGCCAATGAGCATCCTATGAAGCACGTGTACCTCGACAATGCCGCCACAACGCCCATGGACGATCGCGTGATCGAGGCCATGCTCCCCTTTATGCGTGCACACTTTGGCAATCCTTCCTCGGTCCATAGTCATGGAAGAGAGGTACGTACTGCGATTGAAAAGGCTCGGAAAAAAGTAGCTGAACTGCTGAATGCGAGCCCATCGGAGATTTTTTTTACCTCCGGAGGCACAGAAGCAGACAATACTGCCCTAGTATGCGGAGTAGAATCTCATGAGATAGGCCATGCCATTACCTCTCCCCTGGAACACCATGCTGTACTCCATACCCTGGAGATGCTTGCAAAAAAGGGCAAAATTCAACTGAGCCTTTTGGATGTGAATGAAAAGGGAGAGATCAATTTGCAGCAATTGGAATCCCTGCTTCAAGCCCATCCCAAAAGTTTAGTATCCCTTATGCAGGGCAACAATGAGATTGGCAACCTAAATGACTTGGAGCGAATAGGAACCCTAGCGCATACCTACGATGCCTTCTTCCACTCGGACACCGTGCAGACGATGGGCCATTATGCCCATGACTTGTCTCAGCTTCCTGTGGATGCCTTGGTGGCAGGAGCACATAAATTTCACGGTCCCAAAGGTGTCGGATTCCTCTATGTCAGGAAAGACAAAAAAATTCATCCCTTCATCCACGGCGGTGCGCAGGAGCGCAACATGCGGGGAGGAACTGAAAATGTGATTGGAATTATCGGTTTGGCTAAAGCACTGGAAATTTCCCTCGAGGAACTTACCGCTCACCGCAGCCATATCGAGAAGATTAAAGGCTACTTCGTAGAAAAACTGAAGCAGCACATCCCTGGCGTGGCTTTCAATGGCTGCTCGGCAGATTTGGAAAAAAGTTTGTATACCGTTCTCAACGTCAGCCTTCCTCCATCTGAGTCCAATCGGGGCATGCTCTTATTTCATTTGGATCTAGAAGGCATCTCTGCTTCGGGAGGCTCCGCCTGCAGTTCGGGGGCTACCGTGGGGTCCCATGTATTGCGAGCCCTACAGCACCCGGCAGACCGAGATGCGGTGCGCTTTTCCTTCAGCCGCTTTACAACCTTGGAAGAGGTAGATTACACCTTAGGGAAGCTGAAAGCGCTTTATAGCTACTAGTCGATAATCAAATCCCGTTTATTTATTATTGAATTTTTTGCCCCATAGCAGCCTGCCCGACGCGGCGAATTGCGGGGATATATTTTTTCTTCTCGCAAAGGCGCCAAGCCTGCCTACGGTAGGTAGGCCACAAAAAAATCCGACTTTTCCCATTTTATGCGAAAGGTTGACAAACCTCAACAAATTCTTTGCGCTTTATGCGGCTTTGCGAGAAAAATCAAACCCTTAATCCGCCGCGGCGGACTGCGGGGCGAAATAAAAAATTAGAGAGGATATTCACGGTCCATTTATTTTCCCGGTTTATACCCCCGTGCGTAAGGCGTCCAAATCTCGTAGATGGGTTGTCCTTGGGAACTCAAACCACTGTGGTGCCATTCTCCATCGATGAGCTGATAATCAAAGCCAAGGCTTGCGCCCACGCGAGAATTGTCTCTCGAGAAAAAGGTGATGGTTTCCACGTATTTTCCTCCTTGAGCACTGTAAGTTCCTCCACCTGTGCCCGAAAACTCCCGAGTTTCAGAGTTGAAGGCCACCCACTGGAATCTACCTCCACTGAGAATTTTGATGGTACGTCTCGCCCCAGGCGTGGAGCGTTGGATCTGATCTTCTCGTTTTCTTCCCGTAATCACCCAGTTGCCCGTAAGGTCATCCTTGCTATCCGATAGGCGCTCCCAGATCTCCACCAAAGGCCCCTTGGGGGTGGTGGCCGATACTGTTAGCCGGTTGCCTGTCAGGTTTACTTCAAATGTAGTGACCATCCCTACGATTTCTGGGTTGAGTGTAAAAAACTCCAAGGTCTCCTGAAGCTTGCCAGCAGACCTTGAAAAAGGTCCTCCACCTGCACCTACAAAGGAATTGTCTTCCAGATTTTTGATCCCAAAAGCAAAATAATTGTCCTGGTAGATTTTGATAAACTCCTGACCGGTGACGGGGACTTGATTTTGACTTACTAGTTTCCAGGCGCCTTCCACCTGTTGGGCGCGAAGGGAAAAGGCAAAAAACAAAAGGGGGATCAGGAGGAATTTTTTCATTGCAGGTTAGGGATTTGGCGATAGAAGATGGAAATTGAAAAAGATTCCACGAAAAACCAAGCACTCTTTTAGTAGCAAAAGAACCTTCCCCCTACTCCCATGCATACCTTCCAGTTTGGCAGCAGCAAAGAAGACGTACTCCAGGCCATACCCGAACGCAAAATCAAAAAATTGACTGCAGGTGAGAAACGGCTTGCGGTCCTGCGCATCGGAGAGCTCATCCATGTGTTTGATGCCCAATGTCCACATCGCGGGGCAGACCTAAGCCAAGCCAACATCAATGGTGCCGGAGAGCTCATCTGTCCTCTCCACCAGTACCGATTTGATTTGAAGACGGGAGATGTCCGTTCTGGCTACTGCACTGCGCTACCCGTATACCGCAGCGAATTGACAGCCGCTGGACTCCAGATCTACCTCCCTTAATGCAAGGGAGCGCCATTGGGAACTGGCTGGTCTGAAGTGGCAATCCAAATTCCCCCTTCCGTGCTTGAAAATCCCGTAATGAGTACCTCCGACATGAAGTCTGCCACCTGACGAGGGGCAAGGTTGCAGACACAGAGCACCTGCTTTCCAACTAAGTCTTCGGGTTGGTAATGAACCGTAAGTTGGGCGGAAGATTTTTTGACCCCTAATTCTGGCCCTAGGTCTACCCAAACCTGATAGGCAGGTTTTCTAGCTTTTTCAAAAGGCTCCACCCGCAGCACAGTTCCTACCCGAAAGTCTATTTTTTTGAAATCTTCTGGGACAATCGTTTGCATTGCTAATATATTTTCTATTTTTAAGGACGTTTTTCGAAAGCTAACCCGTATTTCAATAAATTATGTGGAACTGTTCAAGAATATTTGCTGCTAAAGTTGCCCTGCTCAGCATGGTTGCTTTCGGCTACTTGCTCCTCCCATCTGAAGCAAGGGCTCAGGAGGAAAACACGAAGAAACCCTTCGAAAAACCCATTTCAGAGGAGTCTAGTGCCCTTCCAGAAGCTGGAACGGCTACTCCACTAACCGTCCAAAAGGCGGCAACTGTCAAGCCAAGCTTACCGCTACCCTTACCTAAAAAGGAGGTTCCAAGTGGCGCTCATCTCCTGGAAAGAGAATCCAAAAAGAACGATTCCCCCTCCACCTTATCCTTCAATATTTTTTTATACATCGTAGATAAGTTTAAAGAGGATCAGGATAATTAAAAAAAAGAGGAGGGATAACCCTCCTCTTTTTTTTAATTCGATGCAATAAAATCTTCGAGGTCCTTCAGGCTGATCTTTCCTTCGTAATAGGCTCGGCCAAAAACAGATGCCTGAAGACCCAAGTCACGCAATCTTTTGAAATCATCGATACCTCGGACTCCGCCAGAGGCAGCAATGTATAGATTCGGAAAGCGGTCCACTACTTGTTTATAAAGGTCAAAATTCGGGCCTTCCATCACGCCATCACGGGTGATATCGGAACACTTGACATGCTTGAGCCCACGCTCGTAAAAAAATTCAATGTGATCAAATAAGTCTAGTTCTGTTTTGGTGAGCCAGCCCTTGATCTTGATTTTATAGTCGTTTGGGTTGGTATCTGCCGCCAAGTAAATTTTCTCACGTCCATAGGAAAGAATGAATTGGGCAAATCGCTCCGGGAATTTGGCGGCCGCAGAAGCGATGGTCACTGTTTTGGCACCAAACTCAAAGCACTTGATCACATCTCCATCGGTGGAAATACCTCCAGTGAAATCCACTTCCAAATCGGTATAGCCCGCAATAGCTTCCAAAATGTTGTAATTCTTGGGTTCCCCTCTCCGAGCCCCATCCAAATCTACGAGGTGTACCCGCTTGATGCCAATCCCTTCGAAGGCCTGCGCAATCTCAAGGGGGTTGTGGGATATGACCTCTTCGGTAGCAAAATCGCCCCGCTTCAGTCGCACACACTTGCCATTGATCAGCCAAATGGAAGGAATAATTTCAAACATGGTAGTAGAGTAAGGAAGAAAATAAGTGAAAAATTGTACACAGTGATTTAAATATACAATTCTCCCTGTTTTTTGAAAGGAGAAAGCACAAAAAAATTGCATTTATTTTTACAAACCCCCTCTAAAAATGACGCTCTTTTAAAAATTCGTGTCATTTTTCATCAATACACTAATTTTCCAAGACGTCCTTGGCTTCCAGAAGCCCAAAGGACCTTCCCGCCTGGCGCCGCCTTGACTGCATGGTAACCTGTAGTAGAAAAAGGCTGCCAGCTGTGGGCCTCATTGGTAGAGAAGTCCGAACCGCCAGGACCTACTGCCACTACCCAGCCTTTGTCTTGAAGGTAAGCAACTCCCGAACGGTAGCCACTTGGCCCCTCGCTAGTAGAAATGGTCACCTCCCCAAGAACTAGTAATGCATTAGCAAACCGATTTTCAGGCTTCAAGTAATCCCCACCTACCAACACCAATCCTCCTTCTCCTGGAAGTGAGGTGACTGCAAATACTCCCTGAGAAGGCTCCCCTTGGAGCATGTCTGTCAATTCACGCACTACCCAAGATTGTGCCGCAAAGGAGTACCGGTGCAGGCGAGACAACTTACCTCCTGTAGCAAATACCAGTCCCTCGGAATCAGCAAGCAAAGAGGAGGAACTTGCCGCAAAGGCCGCTTCTCCAGACGCAGCATCTGGTAGATTGGCTAGGGAATGCCAACTTCGGCCTCCATCGATCGTCTCCAAGATCATCCACTTCCCGCCTATGGGATCTCCCAAGACATAGCCCCGCTGGGCATCTACAAATTGGATCGCATCAAAAAAGGCTTCGCCTCCTTCCTGATGTACTTTTTCCCAAGTCTTTCCTCCATTCGCTGTTCGGTAGATGACCGCAGGCTGTCCTGCCGATGCCACCACTGCTGTCTGCGCATCAAAGGCATGGATGGATCGAAAATCTACGGTATCCAAACCCGCAACTGTACCCATCTGCCAGCTCAATCCTCCATCCTCAGTCTTCAGCCAAGTGCCTCCACTTCCACTGGCCCAGCACACCTGTTCCGAAATGGGGGTTAAGCCTCTCAAAGAGGCTTTCCCTGGAGATTGAAACTGTTTCCATTCGGGGCTTTGAGCCAAACTTAGGGTGGCCCAAAGACAAGCAGTGAGAAGGAAGAGCACTTGCTTCATTTCACATCTACTTTTCGGTAAGCCTCAATTAGCGCCAATTCCCCCTCTTTACCTGGAAGGGCATTGCCATGCTCCATGCCCAAAATGCCCGTAAAGCCTTTTTTATGGATGTACTGGAATACATTGCCATAGTGAATTTCTCCTGTGCCCGGCTCTTTTCTACCTGGGTTATCCCCAATTTGAATGTAGGCGATTTCGGACCAGGTTTTTTCCATAGTCGCAATCAGATTGCCCTCGTTGCGCTGCATGTGGTACGCATCGTAGAGTATTTTGCAGGCAGGGCTACCCACGGCTCTACAGATCATGTAAGTCTGATCCGCATGGCGAAGAAATAGGTCTGGATTATCACTCAAAGGCTCCAAGACCATCGTCAATCCATGAGGCTCAAAAATCTCCGCTCCCCGCTTCAGGGCATCAATCACATGACCCGTCTGCACGCCAATCGGCAAATTACGCTCAAAATAACCGGGTACCACAGTCATCCATTTCGCATTGACCCGCTTGGCAGCCTCCACGGATGCACGGCAAGTGGCTAGAAAATTTTCCATAAACTCAGGCTTACCCGAGGTAAGGGAGACTTTCCAATTATCGCCTCCATCCACCACAAATACCCCCATGCGCATCCCTAGGTCGGCAAGGGTCTTGCCAATCAATTCCTGCTCGGCAATCGGCCGCTTGAGGAGCCCATTATCTTCCAAAGAACGAAAACCTTGATCCGCCATAAAGCGGAGTTCATCCACAACCCCTCCCGGCGCATGATGCCTGAACATGCCAAAGTGGGGGGCAAAATCTAGTTTGAAAGGCGCTCCTGCCACTTTTTCCTTGGCAAAAGAAGGGAGAGAAAGCATTCCCGCTCCGCTCACTACCGCTGTGCCGAGGCCTAGCCTCTTGATAAATCCTCTTCTTTCCATGGCTTAGATTACTTTGGTTTTTCCTGGGATTGCATGCGGGTAGTAGCCATCTGCATTTGGCAGCAGTTTGGGTTGCGCATCCCAGGCTAGTGTCTCGGGGAAAAGATCCACCTGCCCGTTGAGGGATTCCTCCCAGGTCATCACCTTGCCTGAGTAGGTGGCGTAGCGACCCATGATAGCGGTCATCGTAGACTTAGCAGCATTTTCTGCATCTGCAAATTTGTACTCTCCCTTGACCAATGCCGCCCATAG
>JBANGF010000065.1:0-2666 GCA_037975655.1 Bacteroidota bacterium
GGAGGATTCATCGACGATAAATAAGGTGTCTTTGAAGTAATTCTTTTGGAGCGTAAATCCTCCTCCCAAGGTTCCCGGATCCCCTTTGGGTTTGTATATTATTTTGTGGATGGTGAAAGCCGACCTACCAGAATAAGTACTCATCACCTTGGCTGCTCTACCAGTAGGTGCCAAAAGTAAGGGCCGAAGATCAAGCCGTGGAAGAATTTTGACGACTGCTGAAAGGAGAGATGTCTTTCCTGTACCTGCATATCCTTTTAATATAAAGACCGGCTTCTCTACTGATGGCTTTCGAAAAAAATCATCCATTTTTACAAAAAAACTAGCCTGCCCCAACGTGGGTTGAAAAGGAAAGCTCTTTCGTAGTAACTCGGAAGGAGTGGGTAGCAGGGAGGTAGGTTTGTTCATCACTAGACGAAAGTACATGTCAGAAGACAAGATCAGCAAAGAAATTGAGTCTAAATTTGGTAACCGGCTCCGGATACGAGTCAATGGGGTTTTGATTGAAGAAAATAAAATTCTGATGATCAAACACAAGATGAGTGCGGAACGCGATTTTTGGTCCACCCCTGGAGGAGGGATGCAGTTTGGAAGTTCTGCACAGGCAAACCTTTCCCGAGAATTTTTGGAGGAAACAGGCTTGAATATCCTTGTAGGCAAATTCATTTGCATCAATGAATACCTAGACCCACCCTTGCACGCCCTCGAATGCTTTTTTGAAGTAAAAAGGATTGGCGGTAATGCTACTTTGGGGAATGACCCCGAACTTTCTACTGAAAATCAAATTCTTTCTGAAATAAAGTGGATGACCTACTCAGAACTTCAGTCGTTGGACAAAAAAACCATCCATCCCTTATTTCTTGGAATAAAATCACTCGAGGAATTAGTATTGTGTAAAGGATATTTTAATTTTGAAAATAAATACCTAAAATAGCACGTTTTAAAAACCTTCAACCTTATCTGGATTTCTAAACCTTACTCAAAATGAATCTAACAAAAGTTCTCTCACTCGTATTCTTTGCAATTGCTGCCTTCCTTGGTTACCTCCTTTGGAAAGGTGTAGATGACGTTGTAGAACAAGAAAAAAGAGTTGCCTTGCTAGAAGCAGCCACTATTGAAAAACTCGAAATGCTTCGTGATGCACAATTGGCCTACCAGGCTTCTAACGGAAAATATGCGGGCACTTGGGATTCTTTGAAAACATTTATTGAAACAGGCACAATCTGGATTGTGCAGCGTACCGAGACTACCAAACTTTTGGATTATGGAGCGGAAGAAATCAATGTAAAATACGATACTATCGGATCTGTAGCGGTAATGGACTCCTTGTTTAGCCCAGCCAAGCACCCAGATTTCAAAATCGAATTGTTGCCAATTGTTCCAGGTTCTGGAGGAAAGCAGTTTGAGTTCTTTGCTGACAAAATCGAAAAAACAGGTGGATACAAGGTGAGTGTTTTTGAAATCCGTGACCCAGCTCCAATCAACCCTGAAAGAAGAGCCAATAACAACGAAAAAGCGCTACGCGTAGGATCAAGAACTGACGCTTCTACAGAGGGTAACTGGAAATAACCGGTACGAATCTTGGAAAATAACCTTAAGGTACAGACGAGTGATAAGTTTGCTGTTCAACATACAGCGTACTTATCACTTTTTCTTTACCCCTCTTCCTTATACATTTTTGCTAGAGATAAAAATCAAAGTATTACCGCTATTCACTCCTATGAGCGAATTAGTTGGAAAAAAATGGAAGACATCTTGTCTTCTGACTCACTTACCAAATTAGATATTCCCGCCAAGGTGTATGTTCATGAAGAACTATTCACTTTGATGCCAGGGGTATTTTTTCAACAAGGAAAAGAAAAAGAGTATTTACAACTGTCAGGAAAGCTCCCCTCTTCGCCTCATTTCTTGAACACTGGAGTAGACAGTAACAACATCCAATTGCTAAGTTGCATTTCTGAAAAATTACGCCTTCCGTTTACCAAGCGATTTTCAGAACTTAAGTTTTACCATGGTGCATGTTCGTTTCTTTCTTACCTATTTAAAGAGCGATTCAACTTAATTGGCCAAGAAATCTGGGTCAATCTCCATGATGCTCAATGCTATGTGGCAGGCTTCACAGACCAAGAACTTTCAGTTTTCAATAGATTTGAGGTAGCATCTAAAGAAGATGTACTAAAATACGTGATGATCCTAATGGAAACGCTTCAGCACGATCGCAACCATGCACGAATAACCCTGTTTGGTGCCAATTCAACAAATGAAATCACAGAAGACTGGGGTAAAAGCTACTTCGCAAATTTTAGGCTACTACGCCCTCATGCCAACCAAAATTATGGACCCGGCCTATCTTTAGACAAATCACCATCAATTTTTGAATCCTTCTGGCATTACGTCTAAACATGAAAAAAATAGCCATTTTCCCAGGTTCTTTTGACCCTTATACCAAAGGTCATCACGACATAGTGCTTCGAAGTTTAGCGCTTTTTGACGAGGTAATTATTGGCATCGGCTATAACTCCGCCAAGAAAAATCGTTATTTCGACATTGACTTAATGGTAGAAAAAATTGAATCCGTTTACATAGAACTACCCAGGGTCTCCGTCGTGGTCTACAATGAATTAACTTCTACGCTAGCCAAAAAATACAAGGCCCAATTTCTAATT
>JBANGF010000089.1:0-2502 GCA_037975655.1 Bacteroidota bacterium
CGTCAAAAAGAGCCTTAAATTTTTCCCCTAACCCAAACTCTAGGATGGCACCGGAGAGCACGTACTGCAAGTCACACAAGGCATCGGCAATCTCGACCAAGTCTTTGTTTTCAATGGCCTCTTCCAACTCCTTCAACTCTTCAGCGAGCAAAGACACGCGCAGCGCGCAGCGGGTTTCGGAAGGGATGGTAGGCTGAGGCAAAATAGGGTGCTTAAAGGTCTCGTGAAAGAGCGCAACGGAACTAAGGGACTTGGGATCTTGCATGGGAAATAAGATTAACTAAAAGGAAAATAGAAGTAAGAAAATTCAACAAATCAAGTAGTGGCTGCCGCAAAGCGCTCGGCTACGGCCTTCCAGTTGACCACCTTCCAAAAGGCGGTGACGTAGTCCGGTCGGCGGTTTTGGTAGTGCAAGTAGTAGGCGTGCTCCCACACATCCAAACCCAAAATAGGAGTTCCTTTCACTTCGGCTATGTCCATCAAGGGATTATCTTGATTGGGGGTGGAACTTACCACGAGCTTGCCTGTGGCATCGACCAGTAGCCAAGCCCAGCCTGAGCCAAATCGAGTTTTGGCAGCAGTTTCAAACTGGCTCACAAAGGCTTCGTAACTCCCAAAAGAAGTTTTAATGGCTTTCAATAACGCACCCTCCGGCCCGGCCTCTGCGGTCCCGCCCGCCGAGGTGGACGGTCCTAGGATACTCCAAAAAAGTTCGTGGTTGTAATGCCCTCCTCCATTGTTTCGCATTTTGGTAGAGTACTTTGAGATGGAGGCCAGCACCTGCTCCAAGGGCTGCGCCGTATCCACCCCTTCTTCCTTGGCGGCATCCCGAAGGTTGCTCGCATAGGCGGCCGCATGCTTGGTGTAGTGAATCTCCATGGTCCGTGCATCGATGTGCGGCTCTAGCGCGGCGTATCCGTAAGGCAAGGGCTGCTGGGTAAATCCAGTAGCGAATGCTGGAAGGCTTTCCTGTCCAAAAAGAGTGGGGATTCCGGCTCCTAGGAGGCTTACCGTCAGCCCTGCTTTGGCTGAATTGGCGAGAAAAGTTCTTCGGCTGAGGTTGCTTGGATTCGTCTTCATGGCATTTGGTTTGGATACACGAATCTACACTATTTTGAGAATTTTTGGGTGCGAAAGCATATTTTCCCCACCCCAGGTATAGGGATTTTCCTTTCCCGACAATTGTGTAAGTTTGTAGTTCAACTAGGGATAATTTCTTCCAAACCCCTCAAACTGATGGCCCTACCCCAGGACATGCGCTTTTACAAGTACCAAGGCACCGGCAATGACTTTGTAATGCTCGATGATCGGGCAGCCCACTGGGACTTGGCCAATATCCAATTGGTGCAGGCCCTCTGTCACCGGAAGTTTGGGATCGGTGCCGATGGGCTAATCCTGATCCGTTCCCATGCCGACTACGACTTTGAAGTGGTTTATTTCAACGCAGACGGTAGCCAGAGCTTCTGCGGAAATGGTGCCCGCTGTGCAGTTGCCTTTGCAGCTTATTTGAACATCATTGACCAAAAAACGCAATTTCTAGCCATCGATGGACCCCATGAAGCAAGCCTGAAAGACGGTTTAGTGGCACTAAAAATGGGAGATGTCTCCCAAATCTCGGAAAGCTTGGGTGATACCTTTGTGCACACAGGATCTCCCCACCACGTACGATTGGTGGAGGATGTGGAGACCTATCCGGTCTTTGAACAAGGGCAAGTCTTACGCCACGATCCCTGCTATGCTCCTGGAGGCAGCAATGTCAACTTTGTGCAAAAACTAGGCGATGCCGAAATTTTCGTCCGCACCTTTGAGCGTGGCGTGGAGAACGAAACGCTTTCCTGTGGCACGGGAGTCACTGCAGCAGCACTAGTTTGTGGGGCCCTCACGCAACAAAAAGACATCCAAATTCGTACCCTTGGGGGGAATTTGCGGGTGACCTTTGAAGGGAATGTCCACACAGGATTTACCAATATTTGGTTAATTGGACCAGCGCAGCAAGTTTTCTCGGGACAATTCCGCTCCGAAGACTTTCGCTAAGCCCATCGAATTACCCAACCCAAAGGAGTACCAATTCTAAAAAAAGGACGTATTTTTAAGTCCCCAATTAGGGACAGACCAGACCATGCTAGATTTTATTGCCAAAGGATTAGCCAAGATTTTTGGAACTAAATCCGACCGAGATATCAAAGAATTGCTACCCAAAGTGGCAGAAATCAACCAGATTTTTTCAGGCTTTGCGGCGCTTTCTGATGATCAACTTCGAGAGAAGACCCAATCGCTTCGTGCTCGGATTCAAGAGCAGCTCAAAGGTATTGATGATAAAATTGCCGCTACCAAAGCAAAAATTGAGGAGTTCTCTGCCGAAGCGGTTCACGAGAAGGACCAACTTTTCAACCAGATTGATGCCCTAGAAAAAGAGCGAGACACGGAGTTGGAAAAGGTGTTGGAAGAGGTGATGCCTACGGCTTTTGCCATTGTGAAGGAGACTGCCCGCAGATTCAAAGA
>JBANGF010000090.1:0-7710 GCA_037975655.1 Bacteroidota bacterium
ACTGCTTTCTTGTTTGCTTTTGGTAGTCAGTCTTGGGCTCCAGGCCCAAATCCAAGTCAAGGTAATGGATCAAGTATCCAACCTTCCTCTAGCCAATGTTCGGGTTAGTACTGGATCCACCATTCAAACAAGCAATGCATCGGGCACGGTTGCTTTTGCAGGAGAAAACCTGCGCCTCCTTTTTTCGCTAGAAGGCTACGAACGATTGGAGCAAACCTTTCAAGCAGGAGAATTTACTGTGGCGCTAGTTCCTAGCATCCTCAACTTGGCGGCGGTGACAGTATCGGCCTTTGACTCTGAACGCTCCCTGATACAGCAGGCAGCCAGTATTTCTCGACTTTCCGAGCGGGACCTTTTCCGCTTCAATGAAAATTCTCCCGTCCAGGCCTTTAACCAAAAAGCCGGTATCCGCATCGAAGAGCGCGCTCCGGCGAGCTACCGCATTTCCATCCGAGGCAGTTCGCTTCGTTCTCCCTTCGGCGTGCGCAATGTAAAGGTGTATTGGAATGAAGTGCCATTTACCTCGCCGGATGGCACCACCCCATTGAACCTACTCGATCTAAGCAATATCAAAACAGCCGAAGTCATCAAAGGGCCATCGGGGTCGGTGTATGGCGCAGGAAATGGGGGTGCCATCTCCTTGTTTAGCCAAGCACAGGTCGATGGAAATCGTCTTGCTATGGATTACCTGATTGGGGATTTTGGCCTTTCCAGATTTCGATTGGGACTTTCTCAAAAACTTGGCGAAGGGGGCATCGAAGCCTCCTATGTAAGTCAGGAATCGGATGGCTACCGGGATCATTCGGGCGTCAAGCGCCAAGTGATCCAGTTGAGCGGGTATTTCCCCGTTTCAGAAAAGCAGGAATTGCGAACCCAGGTACTGATTTCGGACCTCAACTACCAAATTCCTGGGGCTTTGACTGAAGCCCAACTTAATGCCAACCCCAAGCAAGCACGACCTGGGTCCGTAGCTCAAAATAGTTCCATCGACCAACAAGCTCTCCTCCTTTCCTTAGGGCATACCTACCGCCATTCAGATCAATTGACGAGCACCACGACGGTGTACTTGAATACCAATGTTTTTGAAAACCCCTTTATTCTGGACTACAAAAAGGAGTTGGGCTTCGGCTATGGGGTACGAAGCAAGGTTCGCTACGACACCCAACTGGGTGACAAATCTCTCCGCATCATCGCGGGTGGGGAGTGGCAAAAAAGCATTACCCAAGCCCAAAATTTTGGAAATCGAGCCGGCAAGGCCGATACGGTGCGCTTTGCGGACCAGTTGACCGCCACCCAAGGCTTTCTATTTCAGCAGGCGGAATTACAATGGAACTCCAAACTCTTATTCACCTTGGGTCTCAGCGAAAATTTCTCCGGATTTGAGATCGACCGACAGATCGATGCTGCAGGGGGAAAAACAGGGCGGCAGACCCGCCGCTTTGATCCTATCCTGGTTCCTCGTGTGGCAGCAAACTACCAACTGACCCCAAACACTTCAGTGTATGGCTCCATTAGTTCGGGCTTTTCTCCTCCCACCATCGATGAGGTGCGCACCAACGAGGGCAGCGTCAACCTAGATTTGGAAGCAGAGAAAGGTATCAACTACGAACTGGGCTACCGCATGGGGATGGAGCGCTTCAATCTGGAACTGATCGGCTATTACTTCAAACTGCAAGAAACCATCACCACCTACACAAATCCGAACGGTGTGGTACTTTTCCAAAATGCCGGAGCCACCGATCAAAAAGGAGTGGAGGCCAGCCTAGATTATGCCTTCCTCCGAAATGGGAAAGGATTTGTTCGGGATTTCCTAGTGGGCACTGCCTACACGGGGCAGTATTACACCTTTGAAAACTACCAAAAGCGGGGGCAAGATTTCTCAGGAAATGCTTTGACGGGGGTACCTGCACACAATGTCGTCAGCCGATTGGATCTGAGAACTCGACCTGGGGTTTACCTCAATTTCACGCATCAGTTTACCGAAGAAATCCCCCTCAACGATGCGAATACCATCTACCAAGATGCCTACTCCCTGGTCAACCTTCGGGTAGGCTGGTTGAAGACCCTTGGGGATTGGGAACTGGAGATTTTTGCTGGGGTAGACAACCTGCTGGACGAGCGCTACTCGCTGGGCAATGACCTGAATGCCTTTGCGGGGAGATTCTATCAACCTGCTCCTACACGAAATGGGTATGGGGGAGTGAAGTTGGGGTGGAAATTTAAATAGAAATACTGTGGATATAAGATGGAAATAAACTCCGCTGCGCTTCGTGAAATAGATGGAGACCTAATCAATAGTCTATTTCACCGAGCAACGCTCGGGGTATTTCTACACTATTTCCACTGTATTTCCCTAAATTACAGCCCCAAATAATCCTCCAATGAAACAGTTCTCTTTACTTTTCTTCGCCTTTTTAATCTCCTTCACTGCTTTTGCCCAAGAGGCAAGCACGGAATCCAAGTGGACTCCTCGAGAACCCAAAAAATTTGAATCCACGCATTCAGGCACCTTCAATGGACAAAAAATCAACTACAAAGCCGTAGTCGGCGAGACCTTTCTCAAAAACAGCAAAGGGGAAGTAACCGGCGCACTTTGGTCCACCGCCTACCTCCGCGAGGGCATCCTAGACCCGTCCAAGAGACCTGTGCTCTTTATATTCAACGGGGGCCCAGGCTCGGCGAGCATCTGGCTGCATGTGGGATTCTTTGGGCCTAAAGTGGTCAAGACTGATTCAGGAGCAGGCATCGATGATGGAGCTGCCCCATACCGGTTTGTTGAAAATAACCAGGCACTACTTGACCTCACCGATTTGGTATTTATTGATCCGATTGGAACAGGTTTTAGCCAAGTGGAAGGGGTAGGCAAAACTTCCGATTTCTGGGGACTGAACGAAGATGCCTCCTCCATTGCCCAGTTTATCCGTACCTGGGTGACCCAGCAGGGTAGATGGCAAGCCCCGAAATTCATCGCTGGGGAAAGTTTTGGCACCACACGCGCTGCCAAGGTAGCCGAAGTACTGGAAGAGGGCGGGCAAAGCATGGCACTGAATGGGCTGGTGCTGATTTCCCAAGCCTTGGACTATGCAGGTTCGTCCAGTTGGGCGGATAACTTGACCTCCTTTTTCACTTACCTGCCTTCCCAAGCGGCTACCGCCTGGTACCACAAGAAAGCGGGGCATGGCAAGACCCTAGCCGCATTTACCGAGGAAGCCAGAGCATTTGCCTACGGCGACTACTTGCAATCCTTGTTTTTGGGAGAGAGGCAATCCCCTGCGCAAAAGGAGGCCATCGCGGCCAAATTGGCCTACTTTACCGGTTTGGATAAGAACTATGTCTTGCGATCAGACAACCAAATCTTGATGCACCGCTTCAAGAAAGAATTACTCCGTGCCGAAGGCAAGGCCATTGGCACCTTGGACGGACGGTATTTGGCGCTAGAAACTGACAAATCCGCCGAAGGCCCTGTACTGGGCGACCCAGCTAGTTACATGACGGGGTCGGCATACACGGCCGTCTTCAACGACTACTTGATGCGTGACTTGAAGGTGAGCCTGGACCGTCCTTACTTCACCTCTGCAAGTGGGATGGGCGGAAGTTGGAACTGGAAGCCCGTACCGGATGGGGCCTACTATGAGCCCAGTTACGTAAGTACCGCTCGTGCGTTGAGCGAGGTGATGCACCGCAATACCCAGATGAAGGTGATGGTAGCGAATGGCTACTACGACTTGATCACCCCCTTCTTTGATGCAGAATTTACCTTTGCCCGCCACAATTTCCCGCAGGATCGCGTGGCCATGACCTACTACGAGGCTGGACACATGATGTACAACCGGCAGGAAGACTTCGATGCGCTGGCCAAGGATGTGAGAGCGTTTTTGGAGGATGTTTTGAAAAAGTAATAAAGTAATAAACCAACTAACTGAACAATAAGAATGGCAAAACCTACCTTCAATCCCGAAGAAGTTACTAAAATCATCCGTGGGCGTCGCTCCCAATTTCCGGCTCAGTTTAAGGAAAACGACCCGATATCCGATTCCATCATCGAGGAGATTCTCGAAAATGCAAACTGGGCACCTACGCACAAGCTCACCCAGCCTTGGCGCTTCATTGTGTACACGGGCGCAGGCTTAAAGACCTTTGGCGACTACCAAGCGGAACTATATAAAATGCGCGCTGAGAAAAACGGCACCCCCTTCCTAGAAGGCACCTACCAAAAATTTAAGGATACCCCAAGCAAGGCTTCTCACGTAATCGCTTTACTCATGAAGCGCACCGAAGGATCGGGCATCCCGGTGATGGAGGAGATCTCCGCCGTAGCCATGGCGGTGCAAAACATGTACCTAACGGCCTGTGCCCATGGCCTAGCTTGCTACTGGGGTACCGGCGGACCTACCTTTTGGGCAGAGGCTCGAGAAGACTTCGGACTCGAAGGTGAGGACATGCTCATGGGCTTCTTCTACATCGCAAAAGCAGCAAGTGACACCTTACCCGAAGGCAAGCGATCGCCGATCGGCGAAAAAGTGAGCTGGGTGAGGGAATAGACAGATACAAAAAAGGCGGGGATCCCGCCTTTTTAGTTACCAATCCGCAGGTCTTCTGGCCTGGTACGCGGCCATCTGATCCAATAAATCTGCAGGGTCATCGGAAATAATCAGCATCTCCTCCTGCTCGGGGTAGAGAAATCCCGCTTCCATCGCGTGGTTGAGGAAGTCGATCAACTTATCGTAGTAGCCGTGCACGTTGTACAAGGCCACAGGCTTTTGAATGTAATGCAGCTGGTTGAGGGTCATCACCTCAAACAACTCTTCAAAGGTTCCAATCCCTCCAGGCATGGCAATAAATCCATCCCCCTTCTCCGCCATCAGCCACTTTCGGTCCCGCATGGTCTCTACGACTACGAGTTCCGTACAGCCTTTGTGCGCCACCTCCCGGTCCACCAACTTCTGAGGAATGATCCCAATAACTTCCTTGCCTGCTCCGAGCAGTTCGTCGGCAATGACTCCCATCAAGCCCACATGCCCTGCTCCATAAACCAGGCTGTAGTCACGCAAAATCATTTCTTGAGCCAAGGCACGCACGCCTGCTTCGTAAACAGCATGGTTGCCTTTCTTGGAACCACAATACACGGTTAGTCTTTTCATGCCCGAAAATAAAGATTTCAACCGAAGCCCAAAACCTATTTTCCAAGAAGGGTTGCAGCGGCAAATTCCTGTCCCCATTTTTGTAAGGCATCCCCGAAGTCCATGAAAATCTGTTTCGCCACCAACAATGCCAAAAAAGTCGAAGAAGTCGCTTCCGCACTGAAGGGCCTCATCGAAATCGTTTCCCTTCGGGACATAGGCTGCAACGAGGAATTGCCCGAAACAGGGGACACCTTAGACGCCAATGCCTTCGAAAAAGCGCGCTACGTATTCGATCACTTTGGGGTCAATTGCTTTGCAGACGATACGGGACTGGAAGTAGCCGCGCTGAACGGAGCGCCAGGAGTCTATTCGGGTCGATTTGCAGGAGAGCCTCGAAGCGATGCGCGCAATCTGAGTTTGCTTTTGGAAAAAATGCAGGGGCAAAGCGACAGATCCGCCCGCTTTCGAACCGTCATTGCGCTTATTTTAGATGGAAAGGAGTACCAATTTGACGGCATTGCCGAAGGAGAGATTACCACCTCCCCCAACGGTGAAGGAGGCTTTGGCTACGATCCCATCTTCCAACCCCAAGGGCATGACCGAACCTTTGCCATGCTTTCGTTGGAAGAAAAAAATGAAATTTCCCACCGCGGAAAGGCCGTAAAAGCCCTCTTAAATTTTCTCCGTGCTGGAAAATTCTGAGATGCGCATAAAAATATGTTAATTTGCCCCCCATGACCAAGCCCTTCATCGTCGGAATCACCGGGGGATCTGCCTCTGGAAAAACCTTGTTTTTGGAACATCTCCTGCACAGCTTCTCTCCTGAGGAACTGTGTTTGATCTCCCAGGACAACTACTACAAGCCCAAGCACCTGCAGCCGGTGGACGAGCAAGGGATCGCCAACTTCGACACTCCCCACAGCATCGATTTTGAGCAATATGCTCAAGATATCCGCATTATCCAGGGTGGAGGCACGGTCATTCGAGAAGAGTACACCTTCAACAATGCGACCAAAAAGCCGAAAATGCTCACCTTTGCCCCTGCGCCAGTGGTCGTTGTGGAAGGGATTTTTGTGTTGTACTACCCTGAATTGGCAGCCTTGTTGGATCTCAAAATTTTTATCGACGCAAAAGACCACATCAAACTCAAGCGACGCATCATTCGGGATAAGGTGGAGCGTGGCTATGACCTAGACGATGTGCTGTACCGCTACGAAAATCACGTGATGCCTACCTACGAAAAGTACATCAAACCCTTCAAAAACGAGGCGGATCTCATCATCCCAAACAACCTCAACTTTGACCGGGCCATGGATGTACTCCGTACCTACTTGCGTGCAAAATCTGCACACTAGGCATAAAAAGACAGGCCTTAGCAGGTGATTTTCAAATATTTTCTATATTTGTCCCCCATGAAAAATAGGAATACATACCACAGTACCAGCCAGCAACGATTCTCGTGGGCTTTGGTCGTGCTATTTTGCCTATTTGTATCTAGCATAGAATTTTTTCCCTCGGCAACTGAACAGACGCGTACAGAACAATCCTCCGAACAGTCGGATCAGAGCTTTTTGGATGTAGCGGTTGATGCAGTCATTCCATTTGTACTTCAGGTAGCCAACACGGTTTTTTACCTGATATCACAGATTTTCCAAATTGATTTTTCCCTTCCACTTCCTCAAGTCGGAACGGTGTCCTTTGTCAATTCCCTGACTGAAATCCTTTTTGAACGGATTATTTCCCCGCAGGGGCCCTAAAAATTCACTTTCCTTCTGAATTCATCCCCTCGTCCCTTTCTGGAACGAGTCAACTCTTAATTAATTCAATTCCTTAAATTTTACCAAAATGCAAAACAAAGGTGCAATCGTGTTTTTGACGGTAATCATTACAGCGCTATGCTTGTATTACCTGTCATTCACGTTCATATCCAACGGCGTTCAAGAAAAGGCTACGGCCTATGCTACAGACGCCTCCGGCAACATTGACTTTGCCAAGAAAAGAGCTTACCTAGATTCGGTTTGGAGACAACCCGTGTACAACTTCCTAGGCGCAAGCTATACCTACCAAGAAGTAAAAGAAACCGAGCTTGGACTTGGACTTGACCTTCAAGGCGGGATGCACGTGACCCTAGAGGTTTCTCCTGTTGAAATCGTCAAAGGGATCGCAGGAAACCCTAAAAACGACGCCTTCAATGCTGCTGTAGCGGAGGCCAAAGAAGCTTCCAAAACTTCCAATGCGAAGTTTGTCGATTTATTTTATGCTGCATGGCAAAAAAACAACCCAGGCAAAGCATTGAGCGCTGTGTTTGCAACAGCGGCAAACCGTGGAAGAATCTCTTTGGAATCTACCGATGCCGAAATCCTAGAAATCATCGATACCGAAGTTGAAAACGCAATCGACCGTTCTTTCAATATCTTGAGAACGCGTATCGACCGTTTTGGCACTTCACAACCCAACATTCAGCGTATTGCTGGTTCAGGAAGAATCCAAATCGAGCTTCCAGGTGCGGACAACCAAGAGCGTGTGCGCAACTTGCTCCAAGGTGTAGCCAAGCTACAGTTTTGGGAAGTGCTTGAACTAAACGAGT
>JBANGF010000106.1:0-5141 GCA_037975655.1 Bacteroidota bacterium
AGCAAAGCCTTTACTTCTTCTCTAATTTCCTGCTGCTCGGTTTTCAAACTTTTCAAAGTACTGGTCAATTCTTCTGTGGATTTAGCTTTCTCCTGCTCGATGGAGGATAAGAGTTGCGTGTAAACCTGCTTAGAGGAATCAAAATTGGCTTGGTAGGATTGCTCCAAACGACTTAATTCAGAAGCATATACACTTTCGCGAAGGGCATCTGTTTGCACCTGGTTGAAATGTACTGGAGGCGTAATGAATTGATAAAACACAAAAACCAAAACCCCGATAAATAAAATCAGAAACTGCATCGGGATCTTCAAAAATCCATTCATCAGCAGCCCCATCCGGCTTTGGGTCAAAGTTTGTCCCGATAAGTAACGTTGAACCTGGCTCTGATCTGTACCGAAGTAACTCAAAAATAAAAATACCGCTGCGGTCATCCCAGACCAAAAGGAATAGCGGTCAGCTAAGTCAAACTCAAAGTTGACCACATTCAATTTTTCCATCTTTCCAGCTACCTGCAGCGCCCCTTTCATCGAAATAGGTAGCAATTGAATGACCATAATTCCTGCGAGGATCATCCCTCCCATCATCACAGCCATTTGCTGCTTTTGGGTTATTGAAACTGCCTCTGTGCCTCCTGAAACGGTATAAGCAATAACCAAGACCCCTATAAAAATATTCGTCAAGGTCAAGTTCCAACCAAGCAAAGTGGATAGGATGATCGCAGGAGCATAGATCGTAATTCCTGCTGCCAAACCTCGTTGCACTATAAACAGTAAGGCCGTAAGTGTCCTTGTTTTTAAGTCAAAGCGATTTTCTAGGTACTCATAGGCCGTATACACCTTCAGTTTGTAGTAGATGGGTACAAAACTTACCGAGATGATGATCATGGCCAAAGGCAAGCCAAAATAAAACTGGATAAAACGCATCCCATCCTCGTAGGCTTGTCCGGGTGTACTTAAAAAAGTGATGGCAGAGGCTTGGGTAGCCATGATGGATAGCCCAATGGTCCACCAATTGTCCTTATTGCCTTTGAGGTAAGTTTCTAAACTTTGCTTGCCTCGAGTTTTGTACATCCCGTACACGGCGATGGATATCAGGGTTAAAAAAAGTACCAACCAATCTAAAGTACTCATGAATACGCAAGGGTTAAAGCATACATTAAGAAAATTAGGATGGCCAAACTAGCCATCAAACCCAGGTAGATTTTAGTCCAGGGAATTTGTTTTTCTTCCATGTTATTGCTCAATCAAGTTGATGAATAATTTGATCGCTCCAGGAACACCTGCTGGCAATTGCCTGAAAAAGGAAATACCGGTATACACATAGGTTCCAGCTCCAAACTGCGAAGTAATCAAAGCACCTTTGTTTGCTGCTTCTCCTGGATCCTGTAAAGTCAAAGGAGTTTGGTAGCGCTCGTCCATTTTGGAAGCAAAATAAAGCCCACGTTCCTGAACCCAACCCTCAAAATCCTTTGCTTCCAATCGATTAGGGGTACGAAGTAGGCTATGCTCCCAATCTGCCTGTACCGGAGAGCCTTCTACGGTCACACGATCTCGACCGATGGCAAATGGATAGGGACCTAAATTAGGAGTCACCAATGGACTACTCGTATTGTATTGCAGAATTAAATTACCCCCAGCCTTCACGTAATCGAGCAGGATCTGCTGCTTACTTGCTAAGAATTCCTGGGTATTGTAGGCTCGTATTCCGATCACTATCGCCTGAAATTCACTTAACTGGTCAACCTCCAAGTTTTCCTCTGTCAGGAACTGCACTTGATAGCCCAAGAAAGACAGGACATTCGAAACTTCATCCCCTGCACCTTCTAGATAGCCTATTTTTCCACCTGAAACTTTCCAGTCTTCTTGGATCAGTTGAACCTGTGCTGGACTGAAATAGGTCAAATTTGGAATATGGGGATAGGATATTCGGTGGATCACTTGGTCAAATACTTGGCCTGATGCACTCTTAAAGCGAGCTCCAAGTTGCTGCTTTCCATTTTTTCCTTGAAGAAAGGTAACCCTATACCTCCGCTGTTTTAGAGTGGGGAATTCCTCAACCTTTAATACCTTAAATTGATTCGCATTTAAGCCTTCAAATTCTATGGCGCCATCGAGCAACTGGTTCCTAAAGTTGACTGTAACGGTTACCGTAGGATCTGCCCCAGGGACAAGAAAAACCAAGTCTTTAGAAAGAGAAAGGTCTACTTCAGGTACGATGGTAAATGGCTGATTCACCTCTCCATCAATGGGATCATTGAATTTGTAAACCAAGGGAACTGCTGCTCTAAATTTTTGCCCCCCTATAACAAAATTGAGGTTTCCAGCCACTTTTTGTTTAAAGGGAAGCCCAATATCAAGTTGGCTTTGAATCGAAAAAAGTGCACCATCCAAAGGTTCTTTTAACCAATAAGGCTGGGAATAGGCTTCATTACTTGCAAGTTCTAGCGTAATGGGAAGTTTGGTGTCTTCATCCCCTTTCGTATCCTTACTCGTGTAGTAGGTATCCTTAAGTTGGAAGGAAATCTCAGAAATTGGAACTTGAGATGGATTGATCAGAAGCAGTTGAGCCGCTATTTTTTCACCGGGATAACCCAATTCTTGGTTCGTGACAAATTCCATCCCTAATCCTAGGCAAGAAAAAATAAGTTGATCCATCTTGGCTAACTTACTAGAAATCCAAGGGATGCTTGTATCTAACTCCAACATGGCTGAACGGATTGCCAATAATGCAGGAAGGTTTTTTGGTGTTTCGACTAGGTTGAATTTTTCCAAAAGTAGTTCCTCCAGTTGCGCCTTGATAGCTAAGCCTCCCTTGATAGCTGCCCAGCGGCTTTCTACACCATCAAAAGGGGAATTCTCATAGGGTTCCCCTCCTACTTGCTCTAAAAAGTCCTTGGCCTTTCCAGTACCTGCAGTAGATCCAAAGCCTTGCGACTTATGCATGGTTCGGCTGTCAGCAGCAAACTCATGGTAGGATTTCCCCAGCAAGGAATTGTAGCCTCCTACTTCCATCCCATAGTAGCTCTTTCCCGCTTCAGGCTCAAACTCCCCTCTAAAATTATAGGCATTGAAAAAGATACGTTTTGCCTTCCAAGGTTCCACATAACGCAATTGTTCTGGAAACACCTTTGGATCTCCTGATATTGCAAACGCTTCCTCGGCTAATATGGCCGAAGTGGTATGGTGGCCGTGGGTAATTCCAGGAGTGGTATTAAATCGGGTGATGATGATGTCTGGTTGAAAACTACGTATAGCCCAAACCACATCAGCTAAAACCTTCTCCTTATCCCAATTTTGGAGCGTTTCTGAGGGATCTTTACTGTATCCAAAATCAAGAGCTCGGGTAAAAAACTGTTTACCTCCGTCAATTTCTCGTGCCTTGATTAATTCCTGAGTTCGAATTTGTCCCAATTCTATTCCCAATTCCTTACCGATTAGGTTTTGTCCACCATCCCCACGAGTAAGGCTTAAGTAAGCCACTTCTGCATGCTCTCCATTTGCTAAATAGGCGATTAGTCGTGTGTTTTCATCGTCCGGATGAGCCGCCACATACAGGACTCGCTTGGTCTCTCGCAATTGCAGCAATAGATGGTACCGCTCTGAGGAAGTTAAAGATTGTCCAAAACTTGAAGCAGCAAAAATGAAAAGGGCTCCAAAGAAATGCAGAAATGGTAATATTCGTGGACTCATGGGTGTGTGATCAACTAGATGCAAACTAATTCAAATCAGCGCCAAATAAAATTGAATTTTGATGAATACGATAAAAAAATGGATCAACTCGTAGGGTACAATGGAGAAGTCATAAAAATACTTAAAGAAAAAAAAAGGCCGGAAAATCCGGCCTTTTGAGTTTGGTATCAGTAATTAATTCTCTTGCCAGTTGGCACCAAGAATTGCTGAAATTTTGGCATTCATGGCATTTGCCTCTGCCGTATTTTTCAATCGAGTATGCACCTGAAACAAGATGATCATGATGTCTGTATTGTCCGACTTAATTTCTAAAGCTTTAGTGAAATAAGGAACAGACTGTTTGTATAAATCATCTGCCTGCGTACCCATTTCTTTAGATCTTTTCTCCCATTCTGCATCAGAAAGCGAGTTCAACTCGGCAAGAATAGCTCTGGATTTTTCAAGCATCAACGCACCTGTGTAGTAATTTCCTTCGAAGAAGTTTGGATCTACTTCTACTGACTTTTTGTAATCAGCCATTGCAGCTTCCAAATCGCCTCCTTGCTCTTTCAAATATCCAGATCTTAACAATAATCCTGGATTGTTTGGATCATTTGCAAGAGCATCTTTGATTTGCGCCATCGCTTCATCCATTTTGTTTAATTGAAGAAGCAATTGGATTTCATATTCAGCCAATACCTTATCGTTTGGATATTCTGCGCGGGCCTTAGTAACCAATTCAAATGCAGCTTCTGGATTTTTTTCTTCAGTACTTAGGATTTGAACCATGAAGTAATAAGCATTGGTCTTGTTGTAAGAAGGCAACTCAAAAAGGTAGCCAAAGTGTTTTTTAGCATCTTCAAATCTACCCAAATCATTTGCGAGGAAACCCGCATTGTAATGAATGGTAGAGTCAGTCTTGTCAATTTCTCCAGCAAGATTGAAGAACTCGTACGACATCTCCATATCATCCTCATTGTAGCGCTCCAAAGCCTTATCAAAAGAAAGGTTCTTCAGTGTGATCAAGGAATAAGGTCTCAAATTGTCTGGTAGACCTGGAACTTCTTCAGCATAAACCTCTTTTCCAACAGGGGAAGTTTTGCTACTTCCAGCCATTTCAAAGGTTTTATTGAAGGTAGCCAAGGCTTGATTTCCTGCTTCCAATGTTTCCTTTGTATTGGAAGAATCGGATGCAAAAATCTTGGTGTGAATTTTTGCTTTTACCAAGAAAGTTGCTGGATCCCCACTGGTCTCTGGATTGGTTATTGCACCATCGATGGCTGTAAGTGCAGTTTGTAAGTTTCCTGACTTAAATCCTTTTTCTGCCTCTTTTACTACTTTCTTTTGTCCAAAAGCAAAAGTAGCTGCTGCCAACAATGCTAGGGATAAAATGAGCTTTTTCATTCGTCTTTTAGTTTGTATAAATTATTCGGTTGATTCTACTGATGATTCGGGCAATTCAGGAGTTTCGGT
>JBANGF010000120.1:0-3376 GCA_037975655.1 Bacteroidota bacterium
TGGATGAACATCAACTTTGGATTTGCGGGAATAGCGGTGGTGGCCTACATCGTCTTGTGGGTGATTCTTCCAGTGTCCTATGCCAATGAAGAAAATAAGGAAATCAAAAAACTATTTCGAAACCCAGACGACAAAGCACTAGGTGGAGTAGCCAGCGGCTTAGCTGCGTACTTCGGAATCAAGGCACTCTATGTTCGGTTGGCTTTTGTCATCCTGACTATTGCAGGTGGATCTGGTATAGTGATTTACCTGATTTTATGGATTATAACTCCTTTGGCGAGTTCAATCACCGAACGTATCAAAATGAAGGGGGGCGAAATCACCTTGGACAGCATCGATTCCACATTGAAAGAAACCATCAATCCAGCTCCTCCAACGCCGGAGTCTACTGTAAAAAATACAGTCATGGTACTAATGAAACCTTTTCAATTATTAGGACAGGTGATTGAAGCCCTAGGCTCTGCCCTTGGATCCTTGGGAAAATTTTTACTTACCCTACTTCGGCTATTTTTCGGGATATACATTTTCATCTTAGGGGTTGTTCTCGTAGGTGTTCCATTAGTTACTTTCGCCCTCTATTTGGGAGTTATTGACCCTGTATACTATAGCCCAGTGGATGGATTTCCTTTGGAAATGATTACCGAGTTGGTGTCTACTGGTCTAGCTGCTGCCGGCCTTGGAGTCCTAGCAATCCCTGGAATCGTGATCCTCATGCTCGGATTGAGTGTCTTGTCCAAGAAAAACCTGGTAGGTAGCAAATTTGGCTTAGTTGCCCTGGCACTCTGGCTGATGTGCATCGCTACCCTAGGATTTCAAATTCCACGCGTTATCGCCAAGTTCAAAGAAGAAGACCGAGTGATTACCAATACCCCACTTGCCTTAGGGCAAGGTGTACTCTTCTTGAAGGCAAATGATGGAGTGGAGGAAGAATTTTACCAACGCGTAGTCCTTGAACTAAAAGGTACCGAAGACAGTGTCCTTTCACTAAATCAAGAATACTTCTCTCGTGGTCAAAGCAAGAAACAGGCGCAGGAAAACATTAAAAAGATTAACTACGAATATGCTGTAAAAGATTCTGTCATCACCTTTGAACGAGGATTTGACATGAAAACCTTAGGGGCTTTCCGAGACCAAAAACTAAACCTCACTTTGGCAATCCCTTACAACAAACCCTTTGTAATGGATGACAGCCTATTGGAAATCCTAGAAAATACGCTGTATAAAAATGGATACGATCCGGAGGATGTCCGTCCAGAAGCGATCTGGGTTTTCAATGAAGCAGGACTTACCTGCCTTACCTGTCCAGAAAAAAAAGGAGAGCGACTCGATTGGGATTCCTTTGAATCTGAAAAAGCCCAGTTGGATTCCCTGACCAAGATCCAACAGGATAGCCTAAGCCGCGCCAAACTTAAGGACGCTTATTTCTTAAAGGAAAATTAAGTAGCTAGCAACAGTTTAGATTAAGGTTGATTTAAGTGGTCCTGTCCCGCACTTGCGGGATGGGACCACTTTTTTTTGTACCTTCTAAAAAAACACAAAACCATGGATGTTATTGCCAAATTTTTAGGGGGCTCCGGTGTAGTTACCGGCTCCAAGTACTTGATTGACCTCGGAGACTTCGAGTTTCTGGTGGATTGTGGATTGTTTCAAGGCGGACGAAAACTGCGTGAACTCAACTGGGATAAATTCCCTATGCCGCTGGAAGACTTGGAGGCAGTGGTCCTCACCCATGCACACTTGGATCACATCGGCTACTTGCCTCGATTGGTTCAGCAAGGATTTTCAGGTCCCATTTATTGTACAGAGGCCACCGCATCCCTCGCAAAAATCTTACTGCTCGATTCGGGCAAATTGCAGGAGGAAGAAGCGGAATATGCCCGCAAAAAAGGCTATTCCCGACATGAGGATCCCCAGCCCCTGTACACCAAAGCAGATGCCGAAGCAGTTTTCCCTCTATTTGTACCCAAACCCTTCGAGCACCCTTTTTCAATCCACCCGTCGGTCACGGTGACCTTCTTCCATGCAGGCCATATTCTGGGTGCTTCCATTGTCAAATTCTTAATTCAGGGGGAAAAGCAAACCAAGCGCCTCGTTTTTTCAGGTGACTTGGGGCGTTACAAAGACCCATTGCTTTTTCCTCCTGCCCACATCCCTAAAGCAGATGTATTATGGATCGAATCCACCTACGGGGACCGCAAATCGGCCAACTCAAAGCCAGAAGAGGAACTCGCTCGAGCGATTCGAGATACTTTTGATCGGGGAGGCCTGGTCATCATCCCTGCCTTTGCCGTAGGCAGAACCCAACTCCTGCTCTACCACCTCTACCAACTGATGGAAAAGGGGAAAATCCCCAAAGTTCCCATCTTTACCGACAGCCCCATGGCGATCGATGCCACTCAGCTGTACTTGGATTACAGAAATGACCATCGACTGAGTGCCATGCTATTGGAAGACGAACACGCATTCAAGCACCCGCAGCTGCATTACTTTCAGAAAAAGGAGGAATCCATGTCGCTGAATACCTACTCGGGAAAAGCGATCATCATTTCAGCCAGCGGGATGGCTACCGGTGGTCGGGTCCTGCACCACCTCTACCACCACCTGCCCCATGAAAAAAATGGAGTGATTATTGTCGGTTACCAAGCCCAAGAAACTCGCGGTAGACGCTTGCTGGATGGAGACCCGAGCATCCGAATCTATGGAGAGGAAGTTCCTGTACGCGCTAAGGTGTACCCGATCGAAGGACTTTCTGCCCACGCAGACCAAGAGGAACTCATGGACTGGGCAGAGGGATTTACCGAGAAACCCAAATTCACCTTTGTGGTGCACGGGGAGCCGAAAAGCGCGGAAGCGCTTGCCTACAAACTCAAGGAGGAACTGGGCTGGCACACTATCCTACCCAACTACTTGGAATCCTTTGTCTTGTTTGAAGGAATTTAGCACAACCAAAAAAAGAGCCTTGAAAACAACAGTCTTCAAGGCTCTTTCACTAATTAATTTATCCTTAATCCGCTTTCTCTTTCTTGGTTACCGATAGTGAAAGCTCAGTGGCTTCATCCACATAATCGGCAATAATCACATCCCCTTCAGACAGGTCTCCTTTCAAGATTTCTTCTGCAATCGCATCTTCCAAATACTTCTGGATGGCACGATTCAAAGGTCTTGCTCCATACTGCTGGTCATAGCCCTTGTTTGCCAAGAAATCTTTAGCCTTCTCAGTAAGCTCGATTTTGTAGCCCAAGTCGGTGATGCGGTGAAACAATTTGCCCAAGCTGATGTCGATGATTTTGAAAATATCTTCCTTGCTCAGGGAGTTAAACACCACCACATCGTCCAAACGGTTTAAGAATTCAGGACTGAAAGCCTTCTTCAAAGC
>JBANGF010000131.1:0-6329 GCA_037975655.1 Bacteroidota bacterium
ATCAACCAAAGTGTCATACCCATTCCAGAACCAGGGATTGCTTGTTCCAAGGCTGAAAGAGGCGGATATACTACCCATCCACCCCCAGCAGGGCCTGTTTTAAGGAAAAGGGAAATAAACATGATCACTCCTGATACAAAGAAGAACCAGTAGGAAAGCATGTTCATGAATCCAGAAGCCATGTCTCTAGCTCCAATTTGAAGTGGAATCAAGAAGTTGGAAAAGGTACCACTCAATCCAGCCGTCAATACAAAGAATACCATGATGGTACCGTGCATCGTAACTAAAGCGAGGTAAAACGTTGGATCCAATTTACCAGCCTCATCAATCCAACCTCCCAAAATAGGACGAAGGAATTCCAAGTTCATATCTGGAAATCCAAGTTGTAAACGAAATAATGTAGAAAGTAAACCACCAATAAGCGCCCAAAACATCCCAGTTACCAAGAACTGTTTGGCAATCATTTTATGGTCAGTCGTGAAAAGATATTTAGTGATAAAATTATCATGGTGCTCGTGATCGTGGTGATCCTGATGCCCATGAACTTCGGTGTCGTGATGTGCAACTGTCGCTGTAGCCATAACTTTTTTAATTTTAATTCTCTCCCTTAATTAATCCCTGCAATTTCTTTTTTCTCAGTCTTTAACCCTTCAGCTAAAGAAGGGTTTTGCTGAAGGAACGATTTTTGTTCCGCCAACCATTTTTGGTATTCGGCTGGTTCCACTACTTCAATGACTTTCTTCATGGAGAAGTGCCCACGTCCACAGATTTCAGTACAAGCAATCTCGTATTCAAATTCAGGATCTTTCAACTCCGCACGCATTTCAGCGGTGGTTTTAGTGGGTACAAACCAGAAGCGAGTAGGCATACCAGGTACCGCATCCATTTTCAAACGCATGTGAGGCGCAAATACGGAGTGTAGTACATCACGCGCTCTAATTTTAAAAAGCACTGGCTCTCCTTTTGGAATGACCACCTTTGGAGAAGGGAAATCATCAATGGAATTTTTGTCAGTGAAATCAACCCCATGTGAATTAGATGCATTGATTAGTCTGTAATCGTAATCCCCTAAAACATTATCTTTACCTGGATAGCGTACATCCCATGCAAACTGGTATCCCATGATTTCCACCACGTGGGCTTTCTCAGGAGCAGGAGCCGTAATATCGGACCAGGCCATCCAACCAGAAATCACGAGACCGGCCATCACTACTCCAGGAACAGCCGTCCAAATCAGTTCAAGTTTATGATTCTCAGGATAAAAAGCGGCCTTTCTCCCTTCTTTGTATTGGTATCTGTAAGGAAACACAAAAAGCAATACGTGAGTAATCAAGAAAACTACACCTGTCACAGCCATGGTGATCCAAAATAATTCGTCAGTGATGACACCATGCTCAGAGGCAACCGGCATTTGGTAATTATCAAACTCTTTGATTGAATACCAAAACATCAGTGCACCAGATCCAAATAAGAATACGAGAAATAAAATTGCATTCACCTTGTTACTTCCAGAAGCGATTTTTCGATCGGATCCTTTAACAACTGATACCAACGTCTGAATTCTGTATACCATCCAAACCAAGGATAGTAACAAAAGAGCTCCAACTGCAATTAGAAATGTGTACATAACTTATCTTTTTAGCGAATAAATTAAATATGATGATTGTAACTCTCCTGTAGCATTGGGTGATTTTTCGCTATCAGGTTCTTTTTGGCCAAAGCGCCAAGCACTACAAATGTTGCAGTTGATCCGTACACGAGGAACATACCAACTTCCAATAAACCAACACCTCCATTGTGTCCTAAAGTACCTGGCTGGACCATTAAGGTAAAGTCAATCCAGTGACCTACGATAAGGATAGTACAAACCAATTTCAAGAATACTCCATGTCGTTTGGCGTCTCTTGTCATCAAAACCAGAAAAGGAAGGAAGAAGTTCAAACCTAAATTCACAAAAACAAAAGGCCCGTAAATATCACTTTCCAAACGTTCCACGAAATAAACAGTCTCTTCTGGAATGTTGGCATAGTAAATCAAAAGGAACTGAGAGAACCAGAGGTAGGTCCAAAATATGGAGAAACCAAATACAAACTTACCCAAGTCATGTACGTGATTTTCATTCACCATTTCCAAGTATCCTTTGCCTTTCAAGAAGAGTACAATCAAGGTAATCGCAGAAAGACCCGATACAAACCAAGAAGCAAACATATACCAGCCAAACAAGGTAGAGAACCAGTGTGTGTCAATTGACATGACCCAGTCCCATGCTGACATCGAAGAAGAAACAGCAAAAAACACAAGGAAGAAAGCAGACCAACTTCTCATTTTGTACCAATGACTTGAACCTCCCAATTGATCTTCTTGAGCTGAGATCTGCTTAAACTTCGTGAAGAAAAATACCCAGAAACTAAAGAAAATCACCATTCGCGCAATGTAGAACACAGGGAAGGTTCCATTTTCCATTGGCCAATAGAAGAAAGCTCCCTTTCCGTCAATGATTTTATCGTATTGCGGATCGTTTTTGTCAAACAAGTAAGAATGCGTCCAGTGAAATAAATCATGGTTGGCTACAAAGAAAGTAGCAAGCATCAATACCCCTGCGAATGGCAACCAATTACCAAGTGAAAGCATGACACGCAAAATTGGAGCAGACCAGCCGGCTTGCGCAGCAAATTGAATGGCAAAGAAGAAAACGCCAATAATGGCAATACCCGTAAAGAATACGTTATTAACCCATAAACTTGCATACAAACGCTCGTACCAGTGGAAAGCATGACCTCCTGCTGCGGCACCCTCTTCGTGATGCCCACCAGTCATGGCCATTACGATGCCAATTCCTAGAAGTACAGCACCAATGACCAAAACGGTCAAAATTGATTTTTTAATGGACGCAGTGAAATCAAATCGCTGATCCAAATTATAGTGATGTTCGCCGTGATGAGCCATGATTAGTTCGCTGGATTTACTGTTGCTACCGCGGTAGAATCTGCTGCAGGAATAGAATCAGCAGCTGCAACTTGACCTTGGATAACTTGTTTAACATAGTGAACAATTTTCCATCTGCTTTCAGCAGGAATTTGAGAACCATGAGCTCCCATTCTACCCTTGCCTTTGGTGATGACATGGAAAATATGTCCTTCAGGTAAGCCTACATAGGCTCCACCCTTCAAATTGGCAACACCGCCGATAACTGCACCCGCTTTTCCATCTCCCTCTCCACCTTTTCCATGGCATGCGTTACAATACTGAAGATAGAGTTTCTCTCCATCCTTAAGCACCTGCTCGGACTTTTCTACCGGATTAGTGAGGAGTGCAGCTTTGTCCAATTCAAATTGTTGCAATCGGTGAGGAAGATATCCCTGCTTATTTCTAGGAACCGTGTTCGCCACTGGCTCTCTCATGTTCATACCATGAGGATTGTTTACGTTAGAATTGAAATACTCACCTTTTCCATCTTCTCTGGTGGAAAGCCAAGAACCTTGCGCCTCGTCCTTAATTTGAGTCAATGGTTCATAAGCTACAGAGTGATACATCTGAGGCGCATATTCCAGCCCCGGATTTTCACCTCCAGCTTTGCATCCAGCCAACAAACTGAGGGCTAGCACAGAACCTGCGAATAGTGATGCGTTCGTAATTTTCATAGCTCCGGTTATTCTATTCAAAACTTTTATTATTCACTTCGGTAGCACCCGATGCAGTCAAAATCTCTTTGATTTTTGCTACTTCTAAACTGCTGTTGTTTGCAATATCAATGGCCATGATATGCTTATCATCGGTACTTCTCAAATCAAAGATTCGAGGTTGTGCCCAAGGCTTCAAGTTGGAGGTAATCAAGAATACACCGACCATACCGAAAGCAGCCAACAAAACGGTCATTTCAAAAGAAACTGGAACGAAATCAGGAAAAGCAGCATAATCCTTACCACCAATGATCATCGGCCAATCAAATTTCATCATGTAGAACTGCATGGTTAAAGCCAAACTTGTACCCAACATACCGAAAAGAAATGCGGCAATTGGAAGCTTGCTTCGCTTGTAACCCAGTACATGCTCCAACCCGTGAACAGGGTAAGGGGAATAAACTTCGTGGATCTTCACTCCACTACCTCTAACCTTTTCTACTGCATGGAGCAATACGTCCTCATCGTCGTAGACTCCTAAAATAAAATGAGTATCTCTTTCCATGATTATTTGTGTGCTTTTTCAGAAGAAGACTTCAATACAGACTTCACTTCAGCCATATTAATCACTGGGAAAAACTTAGCGAAAAGGAAGAAAAGTGTGAAGAACAAACCAAAGGTGAATAAGTAAACCCCAACATCAGCCCAGGATGGGTAGAACATAGCCCAAGAAGAAGGCAGGTAATCTCGGTGAAGAGAGGTTACGATGATTACAAATCGCTCAAACCACATTCCAATGTTTACTACCAAAGACAGTAGGAAAGTCGCCACAATGGAGGTTCTAATTTTTTTGAACCAGAAAAGTTGAGGAGAAATTACGTTACAAGTCATCATGGACCAGTAGGCCCACCAGTAAGGACCTGTTGCTCTGTTGATGAAGGCATATTGCTCCGCCTCAACTCCAGAATACCAAGCAATGAAGAATTCAGTGATGTAGGCAATACCTACAATAGAACCCGTGATGATAATCACAATATTCATCAACTCAATATGCTCCAGCGTAATGTAATCTTCTAGTTTGTACACCTTTCGGGTAATGATCATCAAGGTCAATACCATCGCAAAACCAGAGAAAATAGCACCTGCCACGAAGTAAGGAGGGAAAATTGTAGTGTGCCATCCTGGAATCACCGAAGTAGCAAAGTCAAAGGATACAATCGTGTGTACGGAAAGGACAAGTGGTGTTGCAAGACCAGCAAGAATCAAGGATACAGATTCGTATCGCATCCAAGTTTTCGCAGCTCCATCCCATCCAAAAGATAGTGCTCCGTAGATTATTTTTCTTAGTCCTGTTGCCCGATCACGGATAGTAGCAAAATCAGGAATCAATCCTATGTACCAGAAAACAAGCGATACGGAGAAGTACGTTGAAATCGCAAATACGTCCCACAACAAGGGAGAGTTAAAGTTTACCCAAAGCGAACCAAAGGTATTTGGAAGTGGCAATGCCCAATAAGCACCCAACCAAGGTCTTCCCATGTGGATGACTGGGAACATGGCCGCGCAGATTACGGCGAAGATGGTCATCGCTTCTGCAGCACGGTTGATGGATGTTCTCCACTTCTGTCTGAATAGAAGCAATACGGCAGAAATAAGCGTTCCTGCGTGACCAATACCTACCCACCACACGAAGTTGGTGATGTCCCAAGCCCAACCTACGGTCTTGTTGAGTCCCCACATGCCTATCCCTTCCCAAAGGGTAGCCAAAAGAGCTGTTGATCCTAAAGCCAATACTCCGACGGCAGTAAGGAAAGCCAAAAACCACAACTTGGATGGCTTACCTTCTACCTGACGAGACACATCGTGTGTCACATCATGGTAGGTTTTACCTCCGGTAACTAAGGGCTGGCGTACGGATGAAGTAACCTGCATAGTTTCTTGTTATTATAATTACGCTTCGTTTTTCTCTTTGTTTCTGATCTTGGTGAAGTACCATACGTTTGGACTCACGTTGATCTCTTCCAATACATGGTAGGCTCTCTCCTCACCCACTACCTTGCTAGCAGCATCGGATTCCTCAATCTTCAAGAGCTTAGATACTTTACTTGCAGGATCATTCATGTCACCAAATACAAGGGCATCTGTAGGACAGGCCACTGCACAAGCCACATTTACTTCTCCATCTACAAGGGTTCGCTTCTCACGCTTGGCGGTAAGTTTACCAGCCTGAATACGCTGCACGCACATAGAGCATTTTTCCATGACACCACGTACACGAACAGTTACATCTGGGTTCAATACCATCTTGCCCAAATCATCGTTTTGAGCAACGTTGACACCGGCAAAATCCTTATTATCGTGGTACTTAAACCAGTTGAATCGACGAACTTTATACGGACAGTTGTTGGCACAATATCTAGTACCGATACATCTGTTGTAAGTCATTTGGTTCAAACCTTCAGAAGAGTGTGTGGTAGCAGCCACTGGACACACGGTCTCGCATGGGGCATTGTTACACTGCTGACACATCATCGGCTGGAAAGTCACCTCAGGATTTTCTGCGGCTACTTCCAATCCATTCAAATCATCAGCAGCTGCATCTGAAGAATAATAGCGATCGATACGGATCCAAGCCATTTCTCTTCGATTCAACACTTCTTGCTTTCCTACTACTGCCACGTTATTTTCTACCTGGCAAGCAATGGTACA